>JAEXEM010000173.1 GCA_023401045.1 Actinomycetes bacterium | reverse complement strand
ATTGTCGGCACGTGACCACGTCAGCACCGATCCCCGGCCCCGGCCCGGTCGCCGGCCCCCCGCCCGGCGCCTCCGCCGCAGGACCCGGCTCACCCGCCCTCGCACTGCAGGGCCTGTGGCGCCGCTTCGGCACGAAGGTCGCCGTCGCCGGCATCGACCTGACGATCCCGACCGGGTCGTTCTACGGTCTCGTCGGCCCCAACGGCGCCGGGAAGACGACGAGCCTGTCGATGGCGACCGGCCTGCTGCGCCCGGACGCCGGCCGCGTGCTCGTGCACGGCGCCGACCTCTGGGCCGACCCGGTCGCGGTCAAGCGCACGATCGGGGTGCTGCCGGACGGCGTGCGGCTGTTCGACCGGCTGACCGGCGCCCAGCTCGTCACCTACGCCGGGCTGCTCCAGGGCCTCGACCGTCCCACCGTCGAGGCCCGTACCGCCGACCTGCTCGCCGCCGTCGGCCTCACGCAGGACGCGACGACGCTCGTCGTCGACTACTCCGCGGGAATGACGAAGAAGATCGCGCTCGCGTGCGCCCTCGTCCACGCCCCGCGCCTGCTCGTCCTCGACGAGCCGTTCGAGGCGGTCGACCCGGTCTCGGCGGCGAACATCCGCGAGATCCTCCACCAGTACGTCGCCGGCGGTGGCACCGTCGTCGTGTCCTCGCACGTCATGGACCTCGTCCAGCGGATGTGCGACCACGTCGCGGTCATCGCCGAGGGGCACGTGCTCGCCGCGGGCACCGTCGACGAGGTGCGTGCCGGCCGCACGCTCGAGGAGCGCTTCGTCGACCTCGTCGGCGGCCGCATCACGGGAGAGGGCATCGCGTGGTTGCGCACCTCGTCCGACTGAAGCTCACGCTGCTGCGCAACGGCCTGCGGCGCAGCGCGTGGCAGGTCGTCGGGCTCGTCGTCGCCGCCCTCTACGGGCTGGGGATCCTCGTCATGGGGGTCGCCGGGCTGTTCGCGCTGTCGTTCGTCGAGCTCCCGACGCGCGCCGACGTCCTCGTCCTCCTGGGGTCGCTGCTCGTCGTCGGCTGGTGGGTCGTCCCGCTGCTCGCGTTCGGTGTCGACGCGACGCTCGACCCGCGCCGGTTCGTCACGTTCGGCGTGCCCCGCCGCGACCTGCTCGTCGGGCTCACGCTGGCCGGGGTCATCGGGATCCCGGGCGCCGTCACCGCGGTCACCGCCCTGTCGACGCCGCTGTCGTGGTGGCGCGAGCCCCTCGCGGCCGTCGCGGCGCTCGTCGGCGGTGCCCTCGGGGTGCTCGTCTGCACGGTCGGCGCGCGTGCCACGACGACGCAGCTCGCGCCGGTCGTGGGCCGGCGCCGGGTGCGCGAGGTCGTCGCGGCCGCCGCGATCCTGCCGTTCATGCTGCTCGGGCCCATCCTCGAGACCGTCACCGAGGGCATCAGCGGCCTCGACGCCGTGGGCTCGCTCGCGCGCGTCCTGTCGTGGACGCCGGTGGGTGCGCCGTGGGCGATCGCCCCGGCCGTGGCCGCGGGGGACTGGGCCGGTGCCGGGCTGCGGCTGCTCGTCGCGCTGGCGACCGTCGCGGTCGCGCTGCGCGCGTGGTCGTGGGCGCTCGACCGCACGCTCGCGGAACCGGCGAGCGCGGGCTCGGACTCCAAGGCCCGCGGCCTCGGCTGGTTCGCCCGGCTCCCCGCCACCCAGGTGGGTGCCGTGGCGGCACGGACGGCGACCTACTGGGTGCGCGACCCGCGGTACGCCATCGCGGTCGCGATCATCCCCGTGCTCCCGCTGCTGCTCGGCTTCACCGACCCCGGCGGGTCACGCGTCCTGCTCGCGGCCCCGGCGGCCGCCTTCCTCGTCGGCTGGAGCATCTCGGCCGACGTCGCGTACGACGGCACGAGCTTCTGGACGCACCTCGTCGCGCCGCTGCGCGGGGTGACCGACCGGTGGGGCCGTGTCGTCGTCGCGGGCGTGCTCGGGCTGCTCGTCACGGCCGTCCTCGTCGTCGGCACCGCCTGGTACGCCGACCGCTGGGACGCCGTGCCGGCACTCGTCGGTGCGAGCCTCGGGATCCTGCTGACGTCGCTCGGCGTGTCGAGCGTCGTCTCGGCGGTCGTCGTCTACCCGGTGCAGCAGCCCGGGGAGAACCCGTTCGGCACGAAGCAGGGCGCGAGCGCGGCGGCCTTCACCTCGCAGATGGTCGGCTTCGCCGTCATCGCGGTGCTGGCGGCGCCGACGGTCGTCCTCGGGGTCCTCGCGGTGGCCCAGGGCTCGGCGGTGCTCGGCTGGGCGACGGTCGTCGTCGGGGTGGCGCTCGGCGCGGTCCTGCTCGTCGTCGGTGTCCGCGTCGGCGGGGCGCAGCTCGACCGGCGCGGTCCGGACCTGCTCCAGCGGATGCGGGCGTTCGCCTGACCCTGCGACCCGCTGCCGGCGGTGCGCCGGTGGTGGGTCGGGTGCCGACGGACGGCGCGGGGGAGCAGGGCCGCCCCGCGTAGACTTCTCGCCCGTGGCTCTCACCATCGGCATCGTCGGCCTGCCCAACGTCGGCAAGTCCACCCTCTTCAACGCGCTCACCCGTGCGCAGGTCCTCGCGGCGAACTACCCGTTCGCGACGATCGAGCCGAACGTCGGGGTGGTGCCGCTGCCGGACCCGCGCCTGGAGAAGCTCGCCGAGATCTTCGGCTCCGAGCGCATCCTCCCGGCCACCGTGTCGTTCGTCGACATCGCGGGCATCGTCAAGGGCGCGAGCGAGGGCGAGGGCCTGGGCAACAAGTTCCTCGCCAACATCCGCGAGGCCGACGCGATCTGCCAGGTGACCCGTGCCTTCGCCGACCCGGACGTCGTCCACGTCAGCGGCAAGGTCGACCCCGAGGGCGACATCGAGATCATCGCGACCGAGCTCATCCTCGCGGACCTCCAGACGCTCGAGAACGCCATCCCGCGCCTGGAGAAGGAGGTGCGCGGCAAGAAGACGGACCCCGAGGTGCTCGCTGCCGCGCAGCGCGCGAAGGAGGTCCTCGAGAAGGGGCAGACGCTGTTCGCCGCGGGCCTGGCCGACGACGAGCACGTGCGCGCCCTGCAGCTCATGACGTCGAAGCCGTTCATCTACGTCTTCAACACCGACGACGAGGGCCTGGCGGACACCGCGATGCAGGAGCGGCTGCGCGCGCTCGTCGCGCCGGCCGACGCGATCTTCCTCGACGCGAAGTTCGAGTCCGAGCTCGTCGAGCTCGACGAGGACGAGGCCCGCGAGATGCTCGAGGCGACCGGGCAGACGGAGTCGGGCCTCGACCAGCTCGCCCGCGTCGGGTTCCACACCCTCGGCCTGCAGACGTACCTCACCGCGGGCCCCAAGGAGTCGCGCGCCTGGACCATCCACCAGGGGTGGACGGCACCGCAGGCCGCGGGCGTCATCCACACGGACTTCCAGAAGGGCTTCATCAAGGCCGAGGTCATCTCGTTCGACGACCTCGTCGAGACGGGCTCGGTCGCCGCCGCCCGCGCCGCGGGCAAGGCGCGCGTCGAGGGCAAGGACTACGTCATGGCCGACGGCGACGTCGTGGAGTTCCGCTTCAACGTCTGACCTGCATCCTTAGCAGGACGCCCGCCACGCCGACGATCTGCGAATCGATTCGTGCGCCCACGGGGCGTCCGACGGGTCCACGATGTCCGGCATGGCGACGACGCTGACGGGCAGGCAGATCGCGGACGCCGGGCTCACCGGTTGGATCAACCTCGGTGACGGGTTGCGCACGCGGTTCGTCACCGGGGACTTCGCGACCGGTCTGCGCCTCGTCGACGCCGTCGGGGCGGCGGCGGAGGCCGCGGGCCACCACCCGGACCTCGACCTGCGGTACGGGCACGTCGACGTCCGGCTCGTCAGCCACGACGCCGGCGGAACGACGCAACGGGACGTCGACCTCGCGCGGACGGTGACGGCGCTGGCCGCGGACGCCGGGCTCACCCCGGAGCCCGCCGGGCTGGCCCGGCTCGAGCTCGTCCTCGACTCGCCGGACCGCACGCGCGTCCTGCCGTTCTGGCGGGCGTTCCTCGACCTGCGGGACGGGCCCGAGGGGGACGACCTCGAGGACCCGGACGACCGCCTCCCGTCCCTGTGGTTCCAGCCGTCGGGGGACGAGGAGGCGCGGCAGCGGTGGCACCTCGACGTCTGGCTCGACCCCGCGGACGTACCCGCGCGGATCGAGGCCGCCCTGGCGGCCGGCGGGACGCTCGTCGACGACTCGAACGCGCCTGCGTACTGGGTGCTGGCGGACGCGGAGGGCAACCGCTCGTGCCTGTGCACGTGGCACGGCAGGGCGGACGGGTGAGGCAGCCGGGCCGGGTCGGAGGTCCCCCCGACGGTGCCCGAGAGGGGACATAGCACATCCCAGGACTTCTCGTGGCGCGAGGATGACCACAAATGCCCGATCAGGCGATGTGACAGCGCTGTTACAGGGCAGTTTCCCCCACGTGCGTCTCACATCCTGGACTGTACTCACCAGTATCAATCAGGTAACGATCAACCTGGGCACGGGTCCATGTCGGTTTTGCCGTGGTCGCCAGGGCTAGCGTTGCCCCAATTCCGGCGGGCGGTGCAGCCCCGGCGTCCCCCCGTGCCTCGAACGGGTTCGCCGAGCCGCGGCGCCCACCACGTCTCAGGAGGAACATTGAGGATCTCACGCAAGGCAGTCCTCGCCTCGGTCGCAACGGTCAGCGTGCTCGCGCTCGCCGCCTGCTCGTCGTCGGGCGACACGGGCACCGAGGACGACGACAACGCCGGCATCAACACCGAGACCGCGCTCAACATCGCGTGGAACCAGCCGTTCTACTCGTTCAACGGCGACAGCATCACGGGTAACGCGACGGCGAACAACGTCATCAAGTACCTCGCGAACTCGCGCTTCAAGGACTACAACGCCGACCTCGAGCTGGTGCCGGACGAGTCCTTCGGCACGTACGAGAAGGTCTCGGACGACCCGCTGACCGTCAAGTACACGTACGCCGACACGGCGAAGTGGTCGGACGGCGTCGCGGCCGGCCCTGCGGACCTCCTCCTCGAGTGGGCGGCCCAGAGCGGCAAGTTCAACAACGTCGAGCCGGAGTACGACGAAGAGGGCAACGTCACGAACCAGGACGCGCTCGACGCGGGTGTCTACTTCGACGCCGCCAGCCCGTCCGTCGCCCTCATCACCGAGACGCCGGTCATCGAGGACAACTCGATCACCCTCGTCTACTCCAAGCCGTTCGCGGACTGGGAGACGGCGATCGACAACAACCTCCCCGCGCACATCGTCGCGCAGCGCGCCCTCGGCATCGAGGACGCGCAGGAGGCCACGGACGCGCTCGTCGAGGCCATCGAGACCGAGGACGTCGCGGCGCTGTCGAAGATCGCGAGCTCGTGGTCGAACGACTGGAACTTCACGAGCCTGCCGGACGACGAGCAGCTGCTCGTCACCTCGGGCCCCTACACGATCACCGAGTTCGTCGAGGACCAGTACCTCACGCTCACCGCGAACCCGGACTACGAGGGCGACAAGACGGCCGTCTTCGAGAAGGTGACCGTCCGCTACAACGGCGACCCCATGGGTCAGGTCCAGGCGCTGCAGAACGGTGAGGTCGACCTCATCAACCCGCAGGCGACCGCCGACGTCCTCGCGGCGCTCGAGGCGATCGACGGCGTCGAGGTCCAGACCGGTGTCGAGGGCACGTACGAGCACGTCGACCTGCAGTTCGGCAACGGCGGTCCGTTCGACCCCGCCACCTACGGCGGCGACCAGGAGAAGGCGAAGAAGGTCCGCCAGGCCTTCCTCAAGACGATCCCGCGCGAGCGCATCGTCAACGACCTCATCAAGCCGCTCAACCCCGACGCCGAGGTCCGCAACTCGTTCACGCAGGTCCCCGGCTCGCCGATGTACGACGGCATCGTCGAGGCCAGCGGTCAGGGCGACGTCTACGCGGACGTCGACATCGAGGGTGCCAAGGCGCTGCTCGCCGAGGCCGGTGTGCCGAGCGTCCAGGTCCGGATGCTGTTCGACCCGAACAACACCCGTCGGGTGAACCAGTTCGAGCTCATCAAGCAGTCCGCCGGTGAGGCCGGCTTCGACGTCGTGGCCTACGCCGTCCAGAACGGCTGGGGCTCCGACCTCTCCGGTGCGACGTCCTTCTACGACGCCGCGCTCTTCGGGTGGCAGTCCACCTCGACGGCCGTCACGGAGTCGGACGCGAACTACCGCACGGGTGCGACGAACAACTTCTACGGGTACTCCAACCCCGAGGTCGACGCGCTCTTCGACGAGCTCCAGGTCGCGACCGAGTCGGAGGACCAGGAGCGCATCCTCGGCGACGTCGAGAAGCACCTCGTCGACGACGCGTTCGGTGTGACGATCTTCCAGTTCCCGGGTGTCACCGCCCACAACCCCGAGAAGATCGGCAACGTGATCCCGCTCTCCATCGCGCCGGGCATCTTCTACGGCTTCTGGGAGTGGACCGCCGGCGAGGCGGCCACCGAGTGACCCGTCGGGCCCCGGCGTGACCTGCGCCGGGGCCCAACGGCTCATCCGCACGACGAGGGTGCCCGGCCACGCCCGCGGCACCCTCGTCGTGCGAGCGCGTCTGGTCGCGCTGGGCCTTCGTCCGCACCAGGCCCGGACGTCGGGGGATACGATCCCGGACGACCGGCTTCCCGTCACCCCCGAGGTAGCCCTCCCGTGCTGAACTTCCTCATCCGCCGCATCGCGGCCGGCATCGCCACGCTGTTCGTGGCGTTGTTCCTCATGTTCCTGCTCGTCGATCGTGCGATCGACCCGCTGCTGGACCTGCAAGAGAGCACCGCTCCCAACAAGGAGCAGCTCATCGCCCAGCGCATCGAGCAGCTCAACCTCGACACCAACGTCGTGCTGCGGTTCTTCGACTGGTTCGGCAACGTCCTCCAGGGAGACCTCGGGAGCGCCTGGCGCACCGGGCAGTCCGTCGGCGACCTGCTCCAGACCGCCATCGGTTCGACGCTCGAGCTCGTCCTCGCGGCCACCGTGCTCGCGGTCATCCTCGGCGTCACCGTCGGCATCGTCTCGGCGCTGCGCCAGTACTCGGCGTTCGACTACGTCATCATCTTCGCGTCGTTCCTCATGTACTCGCTGCCCTCGTTCTGGGTCGCGGTCCTGCTCAAGCAGTGGACGGCCATCGGCTTCAACGACTTCCTCCGCGACCCGGTCATCTCCTGGCCGGTGCTCATCGGCCTCTCGCTCGTCGTGGGCGTCCTGTGGTCGCTCGCCGTGGGCGGCAACGCCCGCCGCCGCGTGCAGGTGTTCGCCGTCGCCGCCGGCGCCAACCTCGCCGTCTTCGGCTACATCCAGATGAGCGACTGGTGGTCGCGCCCGCACATCGGCCCGCTGCTGCTCGGCCTGCTCGGCGCCGGTGCCGCGTTCGCCGTCGTCGCGGTCTTCGCGGGCCTGCACAACCGCCGCGCGCTGTGGAGCACCCTCACCGTCGTCGTCATCGGCGTCGGCCTCTACTTCCCGATGCAGGAGGTGTTCCGCTCCGTCGAGGAGTCGCACCTCCTCATGCTCGGTCTCGGCGTCCTCGCCGCCGGTGTCGGCTACCTCGTCGGGCGCCTCTACGGCGGCCCGGACTGGCGGCTCTCGGCACGCTCGGGGGCCGCAGTGGCCCTCGTCATGGCCGCGCTGACGTTCGTCGACCAGGTGATGAAGGTCTGGGGGCCCTACTTCAAGGCGCTCAGCGGCCGGCCGATCCCGACGTTCGGCGACCGCACGCCCGGGCTCGGTGGCAACTACTGGGTGCAGACGCTCGACTCGTACACGCACCTCGTGCTGCCGACCGCGACCCTCGTGCTCATCGCGTTCGCGTCGTACACCCGGTACTCGCGCTCGAGCATGCTCGAGGTGATGAACCAGGACTACATCCGCACCGCGCGCGCCAAGGGCCTGCCGGAGCGCCTCGTCGTCGTCCGTCACGGGTTCCGCAACGCGCTCATCCCGCTGGCGACGATCGTGCCGATCGACGTCATCGCGCTGCTCGGCGGGGCCATCATCACCGAGGCCGTGTTCGCCCGGCCCGGGATGGGCCAGCTCTTCGTCCAGTCCCTCGTGGACGCGGAGATCGAGCCGGTCATGGCCTACCTGCTCGTCACCGCGAGCCTCGCCATCATCGCCAACATCGTCGCCGACATCGTGTACGCGACGATCGACCCCCGGATCCGGTTGGACGCATGAGCACCCCGATGACAACCCCCGCCGAGGACCCCACCGAGGGTCGCCTCGAGAACGAGATCGAGCTCAAGGAGGTCGCGGGCCTCTCGCAGGGCCAGATCGTGCGCCGGCGGTTCTTCCGCCACAAGGGCGCGATCGTCGGCCTCGTCGTGCTCGGCTTCACGACCCTGCTGGCCGTGACGTCCGTCGGCGTCGGGCCGATCCCCGGCTGGTGGCAGTGGACCCCGCACGAGAACCCGCCGGTGCTCAACGCCGGCGGGCGCCCGACGCTGTCGCTGCCGACGTGGCTCGGCGGAGACGGGTTCGCGCTCGGCCAGCACCCGTTCGGCCAGGACGAGATCGGCCGCGACATCTTCGCGCGCGTCATGGCCGGCGTGCAGACGTCCCTCATGGTCATGGTCGTCATCGGTCTCGTCGCCGCGGTCATCGGCATCACCGTCGGCTCCATGGCCGGCTTCTTCCGCGGCCGGACCGACACGCTCCTCATGCGGGCCACCGACCTCGTCATCACGGTGCCGACCCTCGTCATCGGTGCCGTCGTGGGCAAGATCGCCGGCAGCGTGAGCGGGCTGGTCTTCGCCATCGCGATGGGGCTCATCCTCTGGACGACGCTCGCACGGCTCGTCCGCGGCGAGTTCCTCTCGCTGCGCGAGCGCGAGTTCGTCGACGCCGCGCGCGTCGCCGGGGCGAGCAACCTGCGCATCATCTTCAAGCACATCCTGCCGAACGCGATCGGCACGGTCATCGTCTCCGTCACGCTCATGATGAGCGCGGCGATCCTCCTCGAGACCGCGCTGTCGTTCCTCGGGTTCGGCATCCAGTTCCCGGAGATCTCGCTCGGTCAGCTCATCAACCAGTACCAGCAGGCGTTCGCGACGCGGCCCTGGCTGTTCTGGTGGCCCGGCATCTTCATCATCGTCATCACGCTGAGCGTCAACTTCATCGGTGACGGTCTGCGCGACGCGTTCGACCCGCGGCAGAAGCGCATCCCGTCGGAGCGCAAGATGGCGAAGGCCGCGGCGGCCGACGCCGCGAAGTCCGCGGTCGTGCCGACCCCCCGCACCGCCGACGCCGCGCGCGACGCCTCCAGCGGGACGGGTGCGTGAGCACCGTGGCACGCGTCGACCCGTGCCGGGGAGCGGCCGCCGGT
>JAEXEM010000127.1 GCA_023401045.1 Actinomycetes bacterium | reverse complement strand
ACGCGTGACCGCGCGGGCCGCGAGGACGACGGCACGCGCGTGCTCCTGGACCGCCGCGGACGGCATCCGGGCGGCGGGCGCGATGACCGCCAGCGCCCCGACGACCTCGCCCTGGTGGTCGAGGACGGGTGCGGCGACGGCGCGCATGTCCGGGTCGAGCTCGCGGTCGTTGATCGCGAAGCCGCGGCGGCGGGTGCGCAGCAGCTCGGCCCGCAGCTCCGCCGGGTCGACGATGGAGCGCGAGGTCAGCGCGGGGAGACTGCCCTGCAGCGCCCGGTCGACGGTCGCGGCCGGGGACAGCGCGAGGATGACCTTGCCGCTCGCGGTGCAGTGCATGGGTGCGCTCGCCAGGACGCGCGAGGCCACCCGGCTCATGCTGCCGGGCGCCGCGCGGCGCGCCGCGACCCGCACCTGGCCCCCGTCGGGGACACCGAGCACGGACGTGCACCCGGTGGCCCGCGCCAGGTCGTCGAGCGGTCCGGAGGCCACGCTCTCGACGTCGAGGCCCGCGAGGTAGGCATGGCCGAGCCGCAGCGCGCCGGCACCCAGCCGGAAGCGCCCGCTCGACGGGTCGCGGCTCAGCAGCTCGGACTCGAGCAGCGGGGCCGCCAGACGGAGGACGGTGGACTTGTGCACGCCCAGGCGTCGCCCGATCTCCGCAGCCGTGAGGCCGGTCGGATCGGTCTCCTGCGCGCAGACGTCGAGGAGACCGAGGGCCCGCCGCAGGGACAGCGACTCGTTGCGTGCTGGACGAGATTCACCCTCGGGAGTGGTGCTCACCGCACTACTCTCGCAGACCTGGACAGCCGACTTGTAGGGCGTTGATCACAAGCGCGGCCCTTGTGCACCCTTTTGCCCTGGAATGCCTGCCGAAAATATGTTCAGAGTGTGGGCCACACCGCGAGAAGAAGCGCCGATCCGACCGCCAGGAGCATTCCGCAGACGAGTAGGAACGCTCCCACCCATACCCCCGCGGGCGCAAGGGTGAGATTCGCGAGCAGACCCGCGTCCGACACGTCACGGCCGCCGCGGCGGCGGACCCGCCGGCGCTGCGCCTGCATCTCGAGCACCGCGCGGGGAGCCCCGAGGAGGAAGAACCACGTGAGCGCCGCGGCGACGACCGACTGCACCTCCGCGGGCGCCCAGACCGTGACGACGACGAGCACGGCACCGCTGACGAGCACCGCCCACAGGCCGTACCAGTTGCGGATCTGCACGAGGACGAGGACGACGAGGACGAGCAGGAGCCACAGCGCCCCGAGGGCGTAGCCCCGCGAGAGCAGCCACGCGGCCACGAGCCCGACGACGGCAGGGCCGGGGTAGCCGGCGGCGACCGTCGCCACCATGCCGGGCCCCCGCGGACGACCGCGGGAGACGGTGAGACCCGAGGTGTCGGAGTGCACCCGGATGCCCGAGAGCCGACGGCCGACGAGCACGGCGACCCCGGCGTGGGCGGCCTCGTGGACGATCGTCAGACCGTGGCGCAGCAGGTGCCACAGGCCGGGCACGCACAGCGCGACGAGCACGGCGACCCCGACGAGCAGCACGACACCGCGGTCGGGCACGGGCTGCGCCGTCGTCACGTCCTGCCAGGTGCGCGCGAGCCAGTCGCCGGCACCGCCGCCGGTCTCGGCGGCGCTCACGGCCGGGCCTGCCGGAGGGGGACGTCGGTGCCCGTGGCGGTGACGCGCACACCGTCGGTCACCACCTGAGCGGACTCGAGCGTCGTGCCCTCGGGCAGCCCCTCGACCGGGACCTCGATCGCTGCGAGGCGCGAGCCGATGCCCTCGGGGAGGTCCTCGACGCGCAGCTCGCGCGTCCCGAGCACGACGTCCTCGACCTCGACGAGCAGCCGGCCGCCCTCGACGCGCGGCACGAGCCCGGCGCTCAGCTCCGCACCCAGCAGGTCGCCCGAGGCGCGCAGCGAGCCGCCGTCGACGATGAGGTCGACGGTGAGGCCCGTGCGGTCGGCGACGAGCTGGGACACGGTCTCGACGGGCACGGTCGCCTCGATACGGACCTCGGCGGCGACGTTCGGCGCCTCGAGCGAGACGTCCCGCCCGGTGGCCGTGACGTCGGTGAGCCGCAGCCCGTCGAGCGTGACCCCGGCCGCCGTCGCGGTGACGTCGTCGAGGGTCCGCGAGGCGAGCTGGGTGAGGAACGGGAAGCCCTCGATGCGCACGTCCGGGGTGCCGTCGACGTCGAGCTCGCGCATGACGGCCCGCTCGGCGTCCTGCTCGGCCACGGCGCGCGAGACGACGTCGGCGACGACGAGTCCCGCCCCGACGACCACGACCGCGACCACCGTCCCGACGACCGCCCTGGCTGCCATGCACTCTCCCGTCGTCGTCCACGGCCCCTCCGGGCCGTGGTCAGTGCCACACGGTAGGCGGTGCGGACGCGGCACGCCCACGATCCGAACGACGGTCCAGCACGCGACCACGGCCGTCGCGCGTGTCACACGTGGCGCCTAGGCTCGTGACACGGCCGACGAAGGACGCGCGATGGCATGGGTCTACCTCATCCTCATCTCGGTGGTTCCGACGCTGGTCGCGTGCGCCCTCCTCTCGCTCGTCACGCCGCCGGACGAGCCGCCGCCGCGCTGGCGGACCGTGCTGGCCGGCTGGCTCACCCGGCTCGCGCAGCGGCTGCGGCGTGAGGAGCCGGAGCCGGCGGAGCCGCCGTCCGACCCGTTCCGCACGCTGCGGCTCCAGCAGCGCCTCGGCGTCGTCCCCCGTCACCTCCCGCCGCGCCAGGACGAC
>JAEXEM010000051.1 GCA_023401045.1 Actinomycetes bacterium | reverse complement strand
GTCGTCGACCGCCGGACCGATCCCCGCCCGGTCGTCGCGGGACTGCGGGCGACCGCCGAGCACGTCGACGCGCCCGTGCCGCCGGCGACCGCCGCGCACCCCGAGGAGACGGACCTCGTGCTGGCGTGGCTCGAGCAACCGGGCACTCGGCTCGTCGAGATCGTCGGCGAGTGGTCCGCGCCCGTGCGCTCCGCCCAGGCCGTGCGTGACGCCGCGACCGCGGTGGCGCTCGACCTCGTCGTGCCGCCCGCACCTCTCGTCGCCGAGTCCGTCGTGCCGCCGGACGCCGGCACCCGCCGCACGGCATGATGGCTGCCATGCTCACCGCCATCGCGCTCATCGACTGCGACGCCGCCCGCATCCCCGAGGTCGCGGCGGAGATCGCCGAGATCGACGGGGTGAGCGAGGTGTACTCCGTCACCGGCGAGGTCGACCTCATCGCCATCGTCCGCGTGCGCGAGCACGACGACCTCGCCGACGTCGTCGCCGACAAGGTGAGCAAGGTCGAGGGCGTGCTGCGCACGCAGACCTACATCGCGTTCCGCGCCTACTCGAAGCACGACCTCGAGGAGGCGTTCGACCTCGGTCTCGAGGACTGACGGCGGGGTCGCGACGGCCGGTGCGCGCCCTCAGGCCGCAGCCGCCACCCGCCAGCGCTCGAGCACGTCCGCCGCGGCACCGTCGTCGAGCGCGCGCTCCGCGAGCGACGCACCCGCCACGATCCGCTCGACGAGCGTCCCCTCGGACGTCCCCGGCAGCGAGCCGTCGGCGACGAGCGCGGCCGCCGCGTTGAGCACGACGGTGTCGCGCACCGGGCCGTGCTCCCCCGCGACGAGCTGACGGACGACCTGCGCGTTGTGCCGGGCGTCTCCACCGCGCAGCTGGTCGACCGTCACCGGCGGGACGCCGACCGACGCCCAGTCGACGACCTCCTCGCGGACCGCGAGGTCGCGCACCTCCCAGAACCGGGTGGGACCGGTGGCGGCGATCTCGTCGAGCCCGTCCTGCTCCCCGCGGAAGACGAGGGCACCACGGCCGCGCGCCGCGAGCACGCCGGCGACGAGCGCCGCCATGCGGGCGTCCGCCACCCCGATGGCGCTCGCGTCCGGCTGGGCCGGGTTGGTGAGCGGGCCGAGGAAGTTGAACGCCGTGGGGATGCCGAGGTCCCGGCGCGGCACACCCGCGTGCCGCATCGACGGGTGGAAGGCGCCGGCGAAGCAGAACGTGATGCCGACCTCGGACGCGAGCTCCGCGACCCGTGCCAGGGGGAGGTCGAGCCGGATCCCGAGCGCCTCGAGCACGTCCGCGGAGCCCGAGGACGACGAGGCGGCACGGTTGCCGTGCTTGACGACCCGCAACCCTGTCCCGGCGACGACGAGTGCGGCCATCGTCGAGATGTTGACGGTGTGGAGGCGGTCACCGCCGGTGCCGACGATGTCGACGGTCCGGCCGGGGACGCTGAAACGCTGCGCGTGCTGCAGCATGACGTCGGCGAGGCCGGCGAGCTCGTCGACCGTCTCGCCCTTCGCGCGCAGCGCGACGAGGAACCCGGCGACCTGCGACGGCGACGCCTCCCCGGTCATGATCCGGTCCATCGCCCAGGCCGCGCTCGCGCTGTCGAGGTCGCGCCCCTGGACGAGGGAGGTGAGCAGGTCGGGCCAGGTCGTCGCGGAGGTCATCGAGCCGACGCGGCGGCGCGCACGGTGGCCTCGACGGCCGCGTGCAGCTCGACCGGGTCGAAGGGCCGGCTGACGACCGCGTCCGCGTTCGACCACGACGCGAGCCACGCGTCCTGCGGACGGCCCGTGAGCACGACGACCGGGGGGCAGCGGTAGATCTCGTCCTTGAGCTGACGGCACAGGCCCATGCCGCCGACCTTGTCGGCCTCGCCGTCGAGGACGAGGACGTCGAGACCGCCGGCCTCGACCGCGGTGACGACCGCGTCCGCCGTGGCGACCTCGGTCCACTCGATGTCCGGCTCGCCACGCCCGAGACGACGCCCGACGGCGAGGCGCACCTGCTCGCGCGCGTCGACGTCGTCGCTGTACAGCAGGATGCGCGGCGCGCGGGCCGCCGGGGCTGCGGTGCTCATGGTGTCCCTCACTCGTCGTCGACGTGCCTGTGGGCATCTTGGCACGCCGGGCCCGGTGGATGCGCGCACCGCCCGCCACGGGGTGCAGCGCAGCGCGCCGCGCGACCTGCGAGGTGACGGTGTGACATATCCCTTGCCCGCAACGTGGGTCGAACGGCCCATGCGCGCGGCCCATCAGCCATAATGGCCGACGTGTCGACCGCAACGGCTGCCTCGCGCCCTCTCACCCACGTGACCGTCAACCGACCGAACCCTGTGTCGGTCGGGACGATCGTGTGGCTCGCCAGCGAGCTCATGTTCTTCGCCGGGCTGTTCGCCATGTACTTCGCCGTGCGTGCCGCAGCACCGGAGGAGTGGGTGGAGCAGACCGCCAAGCTCACCGTCCCCTTCGCGATGGCGAACACGGCCGTGCTCGTGCTCTCGTCGGTCACGTGCCAGATGGGCGTGTGGGCCGCCGAGAAGCTCCAGCCGGTGCGCACCGGCTCGCTCGCGCAGTTCTGGCGCTGGGGCATGAACGAGTGGATGACGCTCACCTTCGTCATGGGCGCGATCTTCATCGGCGGCCAGGTCTACGAGTACGCCGAGCTCGTCGAGCACGGGCTGACGATCTCCTCGTCGCCGTACGGATCCGTCTTCTACCTGACGACCGGCTTCCACGGCCTGCACGTCGTCGGCGGCCTCATCGCGTTCCTCTTCCTCCTGGGACGCTCGTTCGCCGCCAAGCGCTTCACGCACCACGAGGAGACGACGGCGATCGTCACCTCCTACTACTGGCACTTCGTCGACGTCGTCTGGATCGCACTGTTCGCGGTCATCTACATCATCCAGTGACGTCGGGGGCCCGCCCCCCCCCCGCCCCCCCCCCCCCCCCCCCCCCCCCCCCCCCCCCACCC
>JAEXEM010000010.1 GCA_023401045.1 Actinomycetes bacterium | reverse complement strand
CTCGTCGACGCGGCGTCCGGACTGCGGGCCGAGCTCGCGTTGCCGCCCGTCGAGGCGCTGCCCGCCGACCTCGTCGCCCCGCCGCCCGTCGCGCCGTCACGCCCGACGTCGCGCGGCAGGACGGTGGACGACCCCGCGCTGCTCGACGAGCTCCTGCGCCTGCCCCGGGCCCACCTGCTCGTCGACGGCTACAACGTCTCGAAGACGGGCTGGCCCGGTGCGCCGCTCGCGGACCAGCGGCGCATGCTCGTCGACGGCACGGCCGCCCTCGCGGCCCAGACCGGCGCCGAGGTGACGTGCTGCTTCGACGGCCAGGAGGGCCATCGTGCGGCGCCGTCGGTGCGGGGCGTGCGTGTCCTGTTCACCGAGGGCACCATCGCCGACGACCTGCTGCGCCGGCTCGTCGCCGCCGAGCCGCCCGGGCGCGTCGTCGTCGTCGCGACGTCCGACCAGGAGGTCGTGCGCGACGTCGAGGCGGCGGGTGCGTGGGCCGTGCCGTCGTCGACGCTCGTCGAGAGGCTGCGGCGACGCTGACGGGCCCCACCCGACGACACCCCCGGTCGTGCGACCGGGGGTGTCGTCGGGTGGGCGTCAGCTGGCGTTCGCGGCGCCCTCCGCGTAGAGCGCCTCGACGTCCGCCGCGAAGTCCTTGAGGACCTCGGTGCGGCGCACGCTGAGCTTCGGCGTGAGGTACCCGTCCGCGATCGTGAGGTCGCGGTCGAGGATGCGGTAGCGGCGGATCGACTCCGCACGCGAGACGGCCCGGTTCGTGCGCTCGACGGCCTTGTCGAGCGACGCGAGGACGTCCGGGTCCTTCGCGGCCTCGGTGACGCTCATCTCGGGCTTGCCGTGCGCGGCCAGCCAGCCCGGGACGCCCTCGGGGTCCAGGGTGATGAGGGCGCCGATGTACGGGCGCTGGTCCCCGACGACGACGACCTGGCTGACGAGCGGGTGGCCGCGCAGGCGGTCCTCGAGCACGGACGGCGCGACGTTCTTGCCGCCGGCGGTGACGATGATCTCCTTCTTGCGGCCGGTGATCGTGAGGAACCCGTCCTCGTCGATGGCGCCGAGGTCGCCGGTGCGGAACCACCCGTCGTGCATCGCCTCGGCGGTCGCCGCCTCGTTGTCGTGGTAGCCGCGGAAGACCTGGATGCCCTTGATCTCGATCTCGCCGTCCTCCGCGATGCGCAGCGACGTGCCCGGCAGCGCGGGGCCGACCGTGCCGATCTTCGTGCGCTCGGGCAGGTTGACCGTCGCGGGTGCTGTCGTCTCGGTGAGGCCGTAGCCCTCGAGCACCTTGAGACCGACGCCGCGGTAGAAGTGGCCGAGCCGCTCGCCGAGCGGCGCGCCGCCCGAGATCGCCCACTCGACCTGGCCGCCGAGGACCTTGCGGAGCTTCGACAGCACGAGCACGTCCGCGACCTTGTGCTGCAGCCGCAGCCACGGGCTGGGCCCGCGGGGCAGGTCGAGCGCGCGCGAGTAGACGATCGCCGTCTTGGCGGCGCGCTGGAAGATCGCGCCCTTGCCGCCCGCGGCAGCCTTCTGCTCGGCGGAGTTGTAGACCTTCTCGAAGACGCGCGGCACCGAGAGGATGAACGTCGGCCGGAAGCTGCCGATGCCGTCGACGAGCGTCTTCGTGTCCGGCCAGTGCCCGAGGACGGCGCCGGCCGGGATCGTCAGCACGTGGACGAAGCGCGCGAACACGTGCGCCAGCGGCATGAAGAGGAAGGTGCGGGCGTTCGGCGTCTGCACGACGACCCCGAGCTTCTCGACCGCGTTCGTCGTCAGCTGGGAGAAGTTGCCGTGGGTGAGCTCGACGCCCTTGGGGCGCCCGGTCGTGCCCGAGGTGTAGATGATCGTCGCGAGGTCGTCGCGCGCCGCGAGGCCACGGCGGCGGGCGATCTCCTCGTCGGTGACCTCGGCCCCTGCGCGGACGAGCTCGTCGACGGCACCGTCGTCGATGACGAGCACCTCGCGCAGCGTCGGCGCCTGGCCGCGGACCTCGTCGACGACCGCGGCGTGCGTCGACGACTCGACGACGAGCAGCGAGACGTCCGCGTCGGTGAGGATCCAGGAGACCTGCTCGGCCGACGAGGTCTCGTAGAGCGGGACCGGGACGGCGCCGGCCGCCCACGTCGCCCAGTCGAGCAGGGACCACTCGTACCGGGTGCGCGACATGATCCCGACGCGGTCCCCGGGCGCGACGCCCTTGGCGACGAGTCCCTTGGCGACAGCCACGATGTGCGCGTCGTACTCGCGCGCGGTCGTGGGCACCCACGTGCCGTCGACGTAGCGCTCGACGAGCGTCTTGTCCGGGGTGGCCCGCACCCGGGAGGCGAGGAGGTCGTTGAGATTGTCCGACGGATCGACCTCGACGAGCAGAGGGCTGTGGGACTCGTCCATGCTGACTCCAGTGGCAGGGGGCGAAGTGTGGCACGAGGATACGGGACGTCAGTCCCTGGTCAGAGCGTCGTGCGCGGTGCTTCTCGGCGGCGTCCGGGGGACGTCGCCGAGGCACCCGTCGTGGACACCGTCTGTCAGGGTGTGGACGCGCTCTCGCCCGGGCCCGGCGCCCGATAGCGTGGGCGCGCGACGCGAGGGACGCGCCGCGAGGACAGTGGGGACGGGCACGGATGCACGCCATCGGGGTCGACATCGGCGGGACGAAGATCGCGGCGGGGGTCGTCGACGGCGAGGGACGCATCCTCGCGCAGACCCGGCGTGACACCGACCCGGACGACGCCGCGAGCATCGACGCCGCCATCGCGGAGGTCGTGCGCGAGCTGCGGGCCTCCTACGAGGTCAAGGACGTGGGGCTCGCGGCCGCCGGCTTCGTCGCCGCGGACCGTTCCGGCGTCCTGTTCGCGCCGAACATCGCCTGGCGCGAGTACCCGCTGCGCGAGCGCGTCGCGGCGCTCGTCGCCGACCCGTCGGTGCGGATCGTCGTCGAGAACGACGCCAACGCCGCCGGCTGGGCAGAGTTCCGGTTCGGTGTCGGCCGCGACGCCGACGACATGATCATGCTCACCCTCGGCACCGGGCTGGGCGGCGCGGTGGTCTCCGGCGGGAGGCTGGTCCGCGGGGCGTGGGGCGTGGCGGCCGAGATCGGGCACATGCGCGTCGTGCCGGGCGGGCACTACTGCGGGTGCGGGCACGAGGGCTGCTGGGAGCAGTACGTGTCCGGGTCGGCTCTCGTGCGCGACGCGCAGGCGGCAGCGGTCACGCGCCCGAAGGACGCCGCGGCGCTGCTCGAGATGGCGGGCGGGCGCGCCGAGGGCATCACCGGTCCGCTCGTCACGCGCGCGGCGCAGGCGGGCGACCCGTTCGCGGTCGAGCTGCTCGCCGAGGTCGGCCGGTGGGTGGGCGAGGGTGCGGCGAGCGTCGCCGCGCTGCTCGACCCGCAGGTGTTCGTCATCGGCGGCGGTGTGAGCGCGGCGGGGGACCTCGTCCTCACGCCGGCGCGCAAGGCGTTCGCCGAGCAGCTCTCCGGGCGCGGGCACCGGCCCGAGGCCACGATCGTCATGGCGGCCATGGGCAACGACGCCGGGATGGTCGGCGCGGCCGATCTCGCACGGATCTGACGCGGCGGCCCGGTGCCCTGCGGCGCGGTGGCTCGTCAGACGACCGCGCCGTCGTCGCCGTCCGAGCGGTCGCGGCGGCTCGGCATGCGCCACACGAGCACCGCGAGGGCGACGACGAAGACGCCGAGCGCCGCCCGGACGAGCAGCGCCGGCGCGTCCTGCCAGAGGACGACCACGAGGAGGAGGAACACCGGGACGCCGACGGCCCCGGACCACGCGAGGGTGAGCAGCGGGTCGCCACCGAGCACCGGTCCCGGGTCCCCGGGGACGAAGTGCTCGAGCTCGTCCGCCTCCGCCTCCGCGGCGTCGTACTGCGAGGTGCCGTCCCAGTCGCGGCCGACGAGCTCCGGCGCGGCGGGCTCGGCGGGCGGCACCGGTGCCGGCTCCGGCGGGGGAGTCGGCCGCACGACGCGCCGGCCCGTCTCGGG
>JAEXEM010000442.1 GCA_023401045.1 Actinomycetes bacterium | reverse complement strand
CGTCCGGTGCCAGCGGGAAGGCGGGCACCCCGAGCAGGCCGGTGCGCGGTAGCGGGCCGTCACCGCTGACGAGGTGCACCCAGGCGCCGAGCGGCTCCGGCGTGACGACGTCGCCGGTGAGGCCCAGCTCGTCGAGCAGCGCCGCGACCGTGCCACCGCGGGTCGCGAACGACTCCGCACCGGCGTCGAGCCGCAGACCTGCGACGTCGTGCCCCCGGACCGCCCCGCCGGGCGCGTCGCGCTCGTCGAGGACGAGCGTGCGCAGCCCCGCGCGGGTGAGCTCCCGAGCGGCGACGAGCCCCCCGACCCCGGCACCGACGACGACCGCGTCCCACGTGGGCGCGTCGACCGTGCCGTCCGGCGACAGGGCCGTCGCGTCCGTGCCGCTGCCGCTCGCCGTCACAGCGAGTGGACGAGCTGCACCACGCGCGTGAGCACGTCGGGGTCGGCGTCCGGCGGTACCCCGTGGCCGAGGTTGACGACGTGCGCCGGTGCGGCCTGGCCACGGCGGACGACGTCACGCACGTGCGCCTCGAGGACGTCCCACGGCGCCGCGAGCAGCGCCGGGTCGACGTTGCCCTGCAGCGGCGTGCCCCCGCCCAGGCGCCGCGACGCCTCGTCGAGCGGCACCCGGTAGTCGACGCCCATGACGTCGGCGCCCGCGTCGCGCATCGCGACGAGCAGCTCACCGGTGGCGACGCCGAAGTGCACGGTGGGGACGCCGAGCTCGCGGGCCCGTGCGAGCACCCGCGACGAGGCCGGGGCGCAGTGCGCGGCGTAGTCGGCGAGCGAGAGGCCGCCCGCCCACGAGTCGAAGAGCTGCGCGGCGCTCGCGCCGGCGCGCACCTGCCCGGCGAGGAACGCACCGGTCACCTCGGCGGTCCAGTCCATGAGCGCGGACCACGCGGCCGGGTCGGCGTGCATGAGGCGGCGCGCGGCGAGGTGGTCGCGCGAGGGGCCGCCCTCGACGAGGTAGGCGGCCAGCGTGAACGGTGCGCCCGCGAACCCGACGAGCGGGGTGCTCCCGAGCTTCGCGACGGTGCGCTCGACACCCTCGAGGACGGGGCGCAGCCGGTCGTCGTCGAGCGGGCCGAGGTCGCGCAGGCGCTGGACGTCGTCGAGCGTGCGCACCGGCGACGCCACGACGGGGCCCGTGCCGGGCACGATGTCGACGTCGACCCCGACGAGCCGCAGCGGCACGACGATGTCGGAGAAGAAGACGGCGGCGTCGACCCCGTGGCGCCGCACCGGCTGCAGCGTGATCTCGGCGACGAGGTCCGGGTCGAGGCAGGCGTCGAGCATCGCCACGCCGGCGCGCGACGCGCGGTACTCGGGCAGCGAGCGGCCGGCCTGGCGCATGAACCACACCGGAAGGCGGTCCGGGCGGGTCCCGGAATAGGCGGTCACCAGTGCGGACCCGGTGGTGCGGCCGTCACGGAGCGGATGGTGTGGTGAAAGACTCACCGGACGATTGTGCCGGACATTTCTCAGGATGATTCAATCGGTACCCGTGGTGCTCCTGTCCCTCGTCGCGAGCCACCACGACCTCGACCTGACCGTGCTGGAGCGTCTGCAGTCCGACGTGCACGCAGTCGGCCGCGAGCTCGTCGCCGCGACCCCCGCCGTCTCGGGCGTCGTCGTGCTCGCGACGTGCAACAGGTTCGAGCTCTACCTCGACGTCGACGACACCGCCGACGCCCCGGCCGCGCGCCGCGCCGTCGCCGCGGCCGTCGCCGCTCGGTCCGGGTACACCCCGGAGGACGTCGACGGCCACCTCCACTCGCTCGTCGGCGCCGACGCCAGCGAGCACCTCTTCTCCGTGGCGTCCGGGCTGGAGTCGATGGTCGTCGGGGAGCGCGAGATCGCCGGGCAGGTGCGGCGGGCCCTCACGACCGCACGCCGCGACGGCACGACGAGCTCGACCCTCGAGGCGCTCTTCCAGGCCGCGTCGCGGGCGTCGCGCGCGGTCGAGGCCGAGACGGGCCTCGGCTCGACGGGGCGCTCGGTCGTCGGTGTCGCGCTCGACCTCGCCGAGCGCACGCTGCCCCGCACGGACGCCGGCGCCGACTGGGCCGCGGTGCGCTGCATCCTCATCGGCACCGGCTCGTACGCGGGAGCCAGCCTCGCCGCGCTCAAGGCGCGCGGCGTGACGGACGTCCGGGTCTTCTCGCCGAGCGGCCGGGCCGGGGCGTTCGCGTCCGCCCGGGGCGTCACGGCGCTGCCCGCGGGGGCGGACCTGCTCGCGGAGATGCCGACGACGGACCTCGTCGTCGCGTGCTCGGGTGCCGCCGGGTCGGTGCTCGGTGTCGAGGCCCTCGCGCGGGTGCGGGCCGGCAGCGACCGTCCGCTCACCGTCGTCGACCTCGCGCTGCGGCACGACGTCGACCCGGACGTGCGCACCCTGCCGGGGGTCGCGCTCGTCTCTCTGCAGTCCGTCGCCGAGCACGCCCCGGCCGAGCACGCCGCGCTCGGACGTGCGCGGGAGGTCGTGCGCCAGGCGTCCGAGGACTTCGAGGCCGACCGCCGCGTGCGCGAGTGGGACCCGGCCGTGCTCGCCGAGCGCACCCGCGTGCTCGGGGCGCTCGAGCAGGCGCTCGACGCGCTGCCCGAGGAGCAGCGTGACGAGAAGCGTGCCCGCTCCC
>JAEXEM010000390.1 GCA_023401045.1 Actinomycetes bacterium | reverse complement strand
GTCGCGGTCATCTCCGCGACGAGCCGCACGAACCCCGCGGCCTGCGCGACGCGCGTCGGGTCCTCGACGAGCCGGCGCACCCGCGCCCCGGGGCCGGGGCGCTCCGCCTCGAGCTCGGCGACGCGGGCGCGGGTGACCTGCAGCACCGCGGCCTCACCGGCCGACAGTGCGGCGGCGAGGGTGAGGCCGACGAGGGCGACGGCGACGAGGAGGACGACGAGGTCGCCGCTCATCGCCCGGCCAGGAAGGTGAGGAGGAGCTTGCGCTGCAGCGCGAACATCTCCTTCTCCTCCTCCGGCTCGGCGTGGTCGTACCCGAGCAGGTGGAGGATGCCGTGCGTCGTCAGCAGCAGCATCTCCTCCGCGGCGGAGTGCCCGGCGGCGCGGGCCTGGGTGGCCGCGACCTCGGGGCACAGCACGACGTCGCCGAGCACGCCCGGGCCGGCGGGCTCGCCCTCGCGCCCGGGGCGCAGCTCGTCCATGGGGAAGGAGAGCACGTCGGTCGGGCCGGGCTCGTCCATCCACCGCACGTGCAGGTCGGTCATCGTCTCGGTGTCGACGAGACGCACGAACAGGTCGGCCTGCGGGTGCACGTGCATCGCGTCGAGGACGTACCGCCCGAGGGCCGCGAACTCGGCCTCGTCGACCTCGGTGCCCGACTCGTTGCTCACTTCGACGCTCATGACCTGTCCCACCTCGCGTACGCGTCGATGATCTCCCCCACCAACCTGTGCCGGACGACGTCGTCCGAGGTGAGCCTGCAGAAGGCGACGTCGTCGACGTCCCGCAGGACGTCCTGGACGACCCGCAGCCCCGAGCTCGTGCCGCTCGGCAGGTCGACCTGCGTGACGTCACCGGTGACGACGACCTTCGAGCCGAACCCGAGCCGGGTGAGGAACATCTTCATCTGCTCGACGGAGGTGTTCTGCGCCTCGTCGAGGATGATGAACGCGTCGTTGAGCGTGCGCCCGCGCATGTACGCCAGCGGTGCGACCTCGATCGTCCCGGCCTCGGTGAGCCGCGGGATCGTCTCGGGGTCGAGCATGTCGTGCAGCGCGTCGTAGAGCGGGCGCAGGTACGGGTCGATCTTCTCCGAGAGCGTGCCCGGGAGGAACCCGAGCCGCTCCCCGGCCTCGACGGCCGGGCGGGTGAGGACGATCCGGTTGACCGTGCGCGCCTGCAGCGCCTGGACGGCCTTCGCCATCGCGAGGTACGTCTTGCCCGTCCCGGCCGGCCCGATCCCGAACGTCACGGTGTGCCGGTCGATCGCGTCGACGTAGTCCTTCTGCCCCGGAGTCTTCGCACGGATCGTGCGGCCCCGGGTCGACAGGATGTTGAAGGTGAGGACGTCGGCCGGTCGCGCCCCGGCGTCGGCGGTGAGCATCGCGACGGAGCGCGTGACGACGTCCGGGCTCAGCGGTGTGCCGGCGGCGGCCATCTCGACGAGCTCGTCGACGAGGCGCGTGAGCAGCGCGACGTCCCCCGGCGGCCCGGCGAGGGTCACCTGGTTGCCGCGGACGTGGACGTCGACGGTGCGGAAGCCGTCCTCGATGGCGCGCAGCACCTCGTCGCGCAGCCCGAGGAGCTCGACCATGGGGATCGCCGGCGGGACGGTGATGCGGTGCTCGACGCGCGCGTGCCGCGACGCGGCGGCGCTGGTGACGGGGGTGGTCTCGGCCATGTGCTCGGCGGTCGCCGTGCGCTCCTTCGTCTCGTCGGACCCCGGGGAGGGCTCTGCCTGCCATCCTACGGCGCGCACCGCGGCCGGGGCCCGCCACGGCAGGCTCCGAGGTCACGGACTTGGGCCCTTCGTCCTCGGGCGGGCGGCACCGGGCAGGAGAACACTGGACCGAGGACGTCGGGCAACGGAGCCCGGCGGGTGCGTGCGACTTCCAGGAGGCACCAGTGGCCCGGTACGTCAAGGACTTCACCGAGGGCGACAAGGACCAGAAGGACCTGCTCGGCGGGAAGGGAGCCAACCTCGCCGAGATGACCCGTCTCGGCCTGCCCGTCCCGCCCGGCTTCACCATCACGACCGAGGCGTGCCGCGCCTACATGCGCACGGGTGAGGTCCCGGCCGAGCTGCGCGTCGAGGTGACGATGGCCGTCCGGCACCTCGAGGACACCCTCGGGCGCAGCCTCGGCGACTTCCACGACCCGCTGCTCGTCTCGGTGCGCTCCGGCGCGAAGTTCTCCATGCCCGGGATGATGGAGACCGTCCTCAACGTCGGCCTCAACGACGCCTCGGTGCAGGGCCTGGCCGAGCTGTCCGGCGACGAGCGGTTCGCGTGGGACTCCTACCGCCGGCTCATCCAGATGTTCGGGCGCACCGTGCTCGGCATCGAGGGCGACCTCTTCGCCGACGCGCTCGACAAGGCGAAGGCCGCGCGCGGTGTGACGGCCGACGTCGACCTCGACGCGGCGGACCTGCGTGCGCTCGTCGACACGTACAAGCAGATCGTCCGCGACGAGTCGGGCCGCGAGTTCCCGCAGCACCCGCGCGAGCAGCTCGACATGGCGATCGTCGCGGTCTTCGACTCGTGGGGCACCGAGCGCGCCCGCCTCTACCGGCGCAAGGAGCGCATCCCGGACGACCTCGGCACGGCGGTCAACGTCTGCACGATGGTCTTCGGCAACCTCGGCCCGACGTCCGGCACCGGCGTCGCGTTCACCCGCGACCCCGCGTCCGGCCGTACCGGCGAGTTCGGCGACTACCTCGTCAACGCGCAGGGTGAGGACGTCGTCGCGGGCATCCGCAACACGCTCTCGCTCGCGGACCTCGAGGAGGTCGACCCCGCGGCGCACGCCGAGCTGCTGCAGGCGATGCGACGGCTCGAGACGCACTACCGCGACCTGTGCGACATCGAGTTCACCATCGAGCGCGGCAAGCTGTGGATGCTCCAGACGCGCGTCGGCAAGCGCACCGCGCCGGCGGCGTTCCGCATCGCGTGCCAGCTCGTCGACGAGCACCTCATCACGATGGACGAGGCGCTCTCGCGGGTGACCGGCGCACAGCTCTCGCAGCTGCAGTTCCCGCAGTTCGGCCTCGACGACGGCGAGCGCGTGCTGCTCACCAAGGCGATGGCCGCCTCCCCCGGTGCCGCCGTCGGCATGGCGGTGTTCGACCCGGAGACCGCCGAGCAGTGGGCCGCCGAGGGCAAGGACGTCATCCTCGTGCGCCGCGAGACCAACCCGGACGACCTCGGCGGCATGATCGCCGCGGTCGGCGTGCTCACCGCGCGCGGCGGGAAGACCTCGCACGCCGCCGTCGTGGCCCGCGGCATGGGCCGCACGTGCGTCGTCGGCGCCGAGGAGCTCGTCATCGACCAGACGACCCGGTCCTTCACCTCCCGCGGCCACACCGTCCACGAGGGCGACGTCATCGCCATCGACGGCACGACCGGCGAGGTCTACCTCGGCGACGTGCCGGTCGTCCCGTCGCCGGTCCAGCGCTACCTCGAGGACGGCCTGGACGCCGCGCTCGAGGCCGCCGAGGACGACGAGACGCGCGACCTCGTGCGGGCCGTCGACCGGATCCTCCAGCACGCCGACGCGACCCGCCGGCTGCGGGTCCACGCCAACGCGGACACCGCCGAGGACGCCGTCCGCGCCCGCCACCTGGGGGCGCAGGGCATCGGCCTGTGCCGCACCGAGCACATGTTCCTCGGTGAGCGCCGCGTCCTCGTCGAGCGCGTCATCCTCGCGTCCGACGACGACGAGCGGCAGGCCGCACTCGACGCGCTGCTGCCGCTGCAGCGGCAGGACTTCACCGACCTGCTCGCCGCGATGGACGGGCTGCCGACGACGATCCGGCTCATCGACCCGCCGCTGCACGAGTTCCTCCCCGACCTCACCGAGCTGTCGGTCAAGGTCGCGCTGGACGAGGAGCGCGGGCACGTCGACGAGCACGACGTCACGCTGCTGGCTGCGGTGCGCCGCATGCACGAGGCGAACCCCATGCTCGGTCTGCGCGGCGTCCGGCTCGGGCTGGTCGTACCGGGTCTGTTCGACCTGCAGATCCGGGCGGTCTGCGAGGCCGTGGCCGCGCGGCTCGCCGAGGGCGGCCACCCGCACGCCGAGATCATGGTGCCGCTCGTCGGCTCGGTCCAGGAGCTGCGGATCATCCGCGACCGGGCGCTGGAGATCATGGCCCGGGTGAGCGAGGAGCAGGGCGTCGACGTCTCGCTGCCGGTCGGCTGCATGATCGAGCTGCCGCGCGCCGCGCTCACCGCGGACCGCATCGCGACCGAGGCGGAGTTCTTCTCGTTCGGGACGAACGACCTCACGCAGACGACGTGGGGCTTCAGCCGCGACGACGTCGAGGGCGCGTTCTTCGGCCAGTACACCGCCAACGGCGTGCTGTCGGTGTCGCCGTTCGAGACGATCGACGTGCGCGGCGTCGGGCAGCTCGTCGAGATCGCGGCCGAGCGTGGCCGCGCCACCCGCCCGGACATCACGCTCGGCGTGTGCGGCGAGCACGGCGGTGACCCGGAGTCGATCCGGTTCTTCGACTCCGTCGGCCTCGACTACGTGTCCTGCTCGCCGTTCCGGGTGCCGATCGCCCGGCTCGAGGCGGGCCGGGCCACGGTCGAGCACGTGGGCAGCGACTCGCGCTGACCCGCCACGGACAGGGCCGGCGGCGCGATCTCCCCGTCACGCGCCGCCGGCCCGATCACGTCCGCGCTGCTCGACGTCGACCCCTCGGCCTCAGCCCCAGCGGCCCAGCCGGTCGGCGAGCAGCGCGAGCGCGACGGGCCCTGCGGTCGACGTGCGCAGCACGTGCGGCCCGAGCCGGTGGACGACCGCGCCGGCCGCGGTGAGCGTCTCGACCTCCCGGTCGGAGATGCCGCCCTCGGGCCCGACGACGACGAGCAGCTCTCCGGCGTCGGGGAGGGTGAGCTCGTGCAGCGGTGCGGTCGCGGACTCGTGGAGCACGACGACGGCGCCGCCCGCCTCGACGGTCCGGCGCACCCGGTCGGCGAGGGTGCGGGTGTCGACGGCCTGCTCGACCTCCGGCGCCCGGGCGCGGCGCGACTGCTTCGTGGCCGCCCGCACGGTGCCGATCCAGCGCTGCCGGCTCTTCTGAGCCCGCTCCCCGCGCCAGACGACGACGGAGCGCTCGGCCTGCCACGGCACGACGAGGTCGGCCCCGACCTCGGTCGCGGCCTCGATCGCCATCTCGTCACGGTCGCCCTTGGCGAGCGCCTGGACGAGCCCGAGGCGCGGGACCGGCTCGGGCTCGACGACGAGGTCCTCGACGTCGAGCCGGACACCCTCCGGGCCGACGTCGCTCACGCGCCCGACGAGCCGCACACCGGCACCGTCGACGACGTCGACCCGCTCCCCCGGCCCGCGGCGCTGGACGACGCCCGCGTGCCGACCCTCGGAGCCGTCGAGGAGGAACTGCCCGCCGGGCGCGACGCCGGACAGCGCACCGGGCTCGACGACGAAGACCGGCGCGCTCACCGGCCCGCGAGCTTGTCGCGCAGCTTGGCGAACACCCCGGGGTGCGCGGCGGCGATGCGCGCCTCGGGACGCTCCTCGCCGCGCAGCACCGCGAGCCGGCGCAGCAGCTCGGCCTGCTCGTCGTCGTCGGCCGTCGGCACGACGACGTCGACGTGGACGTGGAGGTCGCCGCGGCCGCCGACGTGCAGGTGCCCGACACCCAGGCCCTTGAGCGTGACGACCTGGCCCGGCTGCGTGCCCGGACGCAGGTCGACCTCGCGCGGGCCGTCGAGGGTGTCCATCGTCAGGACGGTGCCGAGCGCGGCGGCGGTCATCGGCACCTGCATCGTCGCGTGCAGGTCGTCGCCCTCGCGGACGAACGTCTCGTGCTTGCGCTCGCGCACCTCGAGGTAGACGTCCCCGGCGGGACCGCCCGCGGGGCCGACCTCTCCCTGGCCGGTGAGCTTGATGCGCGTGCCGGTGTCGACGCCGGCAGGCACGTCGACCGACAGCGTGCGCCGCGAGCGCACGCGGCCCTCGCCGGCGCACTCGGTGCACGGCTCGGGGATGACGGTCCCGAAGCCCTGGCAGGCCGCGCACGGCTGGGTCGTCATCACCTGCCCGAGGAACGAGCGGGCGACGCGCTGCACCGAGCCGCGGCCGCCGCACACGTCGCAGGTGCGCGGCGACGTGCCGGGCCGGCAGCAGGTACCGCCGCACGTCGGGCACAGCACCGCGGTGTCGACCTGGATCTCGCGGTGGACGCCGAACGTCGCCTCCGCGAGGTCGATGTCGAGCCGCACGAGGGCGTCCTGCCCGCGCCGGGCACGAGGCACCGGCCCGCGCGGGGCGCCGCCTGCGGCCGCGCCGAAGAACGTCTCGAAGATGTCCTGGAAGCCGAAGCCACCACCCATGCCGCCACCGGGGGACGCCGGGTCCGCGCCCATGTCGTAGGCACGGCGCTTCTCGGGGTTGCCGAGCACGTCGTACGCCCGCGACACGTCCTTGAACCGCTCCTCCGCGGCGGGGTCGTGACCCGCGACGTCGGGGTGCAGCTCACGGGCGAGACGCCGGTACGCCTTCTTCACCTGGTCCGGCGTCGCGTCCCGCGGGACGCCGAGGATCTCGTAGTAGTCGGTCACGTGTGGTGGTGCTCGCTTCCTGCGTCAGGGGGTCGACGGGCGGGGGCGCCGCGGCGCGGGTCCGGGGGCCGTCAGCCCGCGAGGATCCGGGTGAGGTACCGGGCGACGGCGCGCACCGCCGCCATCGTCTGGGGGTAGTCCATGCGGAGCGGGCCGACCGAGCCGAGGACGGCGACCGACGAGCTCTCGCCGCCGTAGCCGCTCGTGACGATGCTCGTCTCGGCGAGACCCTCGTGCTGGTTCTCCCGGCCGATCCGCACCGCGACGCCCGCGGAGTCCTCGGCCATCTCGGAGAGCAGCCGCAGGAGGACGACCTGCTCCTCGAGCGCCTCGAGGACCGGCCCGATGGTGTGGGGGAAGTCGGCGCCGGCGCTGCGGGCCAGGTGCGAGGCCCCCGCGACGACGACGCGCTCCTCGCGCTCCTGCGCGAGGGTCTCGGCGACGACGGCGACGACCGACCGCGCCAGCGCCTCGCCGTCGGGCGCGAACTCGGCCGCGAGCGCCGCGAGCGCACCGTCGAGGTCGGCGAGCCGCAGCCCGGCGGCCGCGACGTTGAGCCGCACCCGCAGCCGCGCGACGACGCCCTCGTCGAGGTCGTCGCCGAGCTCGATGGTCCGCTGCTCGACGCGGCCCGTCGTCGTGATGATGACGACGAGCAGGTGCCGCGCGCCGACCGGCACGAGCTCGACGTGCCGCAGCGCCGAGCGGCGCAGCGACGGGTACTGGACGACCGCGACCTGGTGCGTGAGCTGCGCGAGCAGCCGCACCGCGCGGTCGATGACGTCGTCGAGGTCGACTGCCTCCTCGAGGAGCGCGCCGATCGCACGCTTCTCGGCCGCCGACAGCGGCTTGACGGCGGAGAGCTGGTCGACGAACACCCGGTACCCGAGGTCGGTGGGCACCCGGCCCGCCGACGTGTGCGGCTGGACGATGAGCCCCGCGTCCTCGAGGGCGGCCATGTCGTTGCGGATGGTGGCCGGCGACACCCCGAGCGCGTGCCGCTCGGTGAGGGCGCGCGAGCCGACCGGCTCCCGCGTCGAGACGTAGTCCTCGACGATCGCGCGCAGCACGTCGAGCCGACGGTCCTCGCTCATGCCGCTGCCTCCTTCCCTCCGGCCGGACACCGTTGGTGGTAGCACTCTGGCCACCCGAGTGCCAATGCTACGCGGTCGTCCGGACAACCGTCCGGGGCGGGCCGGCGCGACGGGCACCTAGAGTTCGGCCCGTGAGCCACGACCGCTACGGGTCCGACGTCCTGTCCGGCGACGGGACGGCGAACCGCGCCACCCACCACCGCCCCACCCGCACCGCCCGTGACCAGCCCGCCGAGCGCGGCCTCGTCGTCGAGGACGTCGAGACCGGCTGGGTGGGCGCCGTCGTCCGGGTCGAGAAGTCCGGCGGTCAGCACGTCGTCGTCCTCGAGGACCGCCGCGGCCGCACGCGCACCTTCCGCCTCGGCCCGGGGTTCTGGGTCGACGGCGAGCCCGTCGTCCTCACCGCTCCCGTGACGTCCCGTGCGCCGGCCCGGCCCACGCGCACCGCCTCCGGGTCGGTCGCGGTGCCCGACGCCCCGGCGCGCGTCGCCCGCGGGTCCCGGATCTGGGTCGAGGGCCGGCACGACGCCGAGCTCGTCGAGAAGGTGTGGGGCGACGACCTGCGCGTCGAGGGTGTCGTCGTCGAGCTGCTCGACGGCGTCGACCACCTCGCCGACGCGCTGCGGGAGTTCGGCCCGACGGCGGAGCGTCGCGTCGGAGTCCTCGTCGACCACCTCGTGCCGGGCTCCAAGGAGAGCCGCATCGCCTCGGAGGCCGTGCGCGGCACGCCCGCGGGCAGCGTCCTCGTCCTCGGGCACCCGTACGTCGACGTGTGGCAGGCGGTGCGTCCCGAGCGTGTGGGCCTGGCCGCGTGGCCGACGATCGAGCGCGGCACGGAGTGGAAGCGGGGCATCCTGCGTGAGCTCGGGTGGCCGGCCGACGACCAGGCCGACGTCGCGCGCGCGTGGCAGCGGATCCTGCGCTCGGTGCGCTCCTACGCCGACCTCGAGCCGAGCCTGCTCGGCCGGGTCGAGGAGCTCATCGACTTCGTCACCGCCTGAGGGGCACCCCCGGGCGGACGGTCACCTCGCGGGGTCCCGCGCGACGTCCCCGCCGGACAGGCGCCGGTACGCGTACGTCGTCAGCAGGGTCCCCACGGGGATGCTGACGAGCAGGCCGACGCCGCACACGAGCGCCCCGACGACGTCGAGGAGCCACACGAGCAGGACGACGAGCACGGAGACCCCGACGTTCCTCGTCTGCAGCCGTGCACTCGTGCCGATCGCGTCGATGACGTTCTGGCCGCGGTCGAGGATGACCTGGAGCGTGAAGAAGACGAAGTACCAGGCGACCGCGAGCGCGATCGGACCCAGCACGGGGATCCACCCGACGACGGCGCTCGCCGCGGCGGCGAGCAGCCCGAAGAGGAGCACCGGCCCGGAGCGCGTGAAGACGAACATGTCGCCGATCGAGACGTGGTGGCCGTCGGCGACGCGCAGGGCGACCCGCGCGAACGCCGCGGCGAACAGCACCGAGAGGAACGCCGACACGACGCCGACGAGGACGCTGCCGACGCTCGCGCCGAGCCCGGTCGCGAGCGTCCACCGACCGCTGTCGTCGGTGAAGACCGCCGCGAAGCCTCCGAGCACGAGGGCCACCACCGTGACGACGACCGCGATGCCGATCCACCACAGCAGCCCTCCGACGACGAGCGCGACCCAGTTGCGCCCGAACGCGGCGAAGGACCAGCTGAGCCCGTCGCCGACGTCGACCTGCGGCGGGGGCGGTGGGCCGCCCCAGGGCTGCTGGGCACCGTACGGACCCTGCGGCTGGCCGTAGGGCTGCTGGCCGTAGGGCTGCTGGCCGTAGGGCTGCTGCTGACCGTACGGCGGCTGCTGGCCGTACGGCGGCTGCTGGCCGTACGGCGGCTGACCGTACGGCGGCTGGGCTGCGGGCGGCTGCTGACCGTACGGCGGCTGCTGACCGTACGGCGGCTGGGCGGCGGGCGGCTGCTGACCGTAGGGCTGCTGCGCGGACGACGCCCCCTGGCCGTAGGGAGCCTCCTGGCCGTAGGGAGCCTCCCGACCGTAGGAGGGTGCGGGCGGCCCGCCGGCCTGGCCCTGGCCCGTCGCCGGGTGCTGCCCTTGCGGCGGCCCGCCGCCCGGCGTGGAGACCTCGGGCGGCTCCTCCGCCGAGGGGCGCGTGCCCTCCGGCGGCTCCGGCGGCTCCGAGCGTGCCGGTCCGTCGTCACGTGGCGGGTTCCCGCCGGTGCCCTCACTCATGCCTGCCCCCTGTGCACCCGGGTCGCGGCACGTGCCGGCCGCGCTGCCCGCCGTCGGCCCTCGCCGGTACGCTGCGGGGGCGACACGACGGTCGGGCCCCACGCCCGGCCCCGCACCTCCCCCACCAGCACCGACGAGACCCGGGAGCCCACGTGGCCGACGACCCGTACGCGAACCACCCTGCCCGTCCCGCCCAGGGAAGCACGCTGGCGATGGTGGCGCACCTCGGAGGCATCTTCACCTACGTCTTCCTCGGCTGGGTGGCCTCCCTCGTCGTGTGGCTGACGAGCCGTGAGACGGACCGTGCGCTCGCCGAGGAGGCACGCGCCGCGCTCAACTTCCAGCTGACGGCGCTCATCGGGATGTTCGTCCTGCAGGTGCTCACCTGGGTGCCGGTCGTCTGGTTCCTCGGCGAGCTCGGGAAGGCGGTCATCGGGATCGCCGCCCTCGTCCTGTCGCTCGTGGCCGCGGCCGCGGTCTACCGTGGCGGCTCCTACCGGTACCCCTACAGCCTCGAGCTCGTCCGATGACCGCGCCCGCCTGGCAGGCCCCGGCGCCGCTGCGTCCCGACGAGGAGCGCACGTGGGCGGTCCTCGGTCACGTGCTCCCGCTGCTCGGGCCGGGGTTCGTCGCACCGCTCGTCATCTGGCTCGTCTTCCGCGGGCGCGGACCCTTTCTCGAGCACCACGCGAAGGAGTCGCTCAACGTCCAGCTCACGCTGCTCGTCGCGTCCGTGGCGGCCGGCGTGCTCACGCTCGTCACGCTCGGTGCCGCCGCGTTCCTCTTCGTCCTGCTGTTCGGCCTGTGGGTCGTCGCCGCGATCCTCGCAGCGGTGGCGGCGAGCCGCTGGGAGTGGTTCCGCACCCCGGGAGTCATCCGCTTCGTGCGCTGACACCCCGCGTGCCGAGGCGCGCGACAGGTCCTAGTTGTACTGACCCGCAGCGTTGTTGACGCGGTCGATGGGTCGTAGGCCGCCGATGCCGAGGTGGGGTCGGTCCAGGTTGTAGTGCTCGAGCCAGGTGGGCAAGAGTGCTGCGCGTTCGGCGTTCGTGGTGAAGGTCCGCGAGTAGGCCCACTCGCGGGCCAGGGTCCGGTTGAGGCGCTCGGCTTTGCCGTTGGTCCAGGGGCAGTGCGGCTTGATGAACTTCAGCGAGATTCCGAGGTCCTCAGCGGTCTGGCGGAAGTCGCGTGAGACGCGGTAGTTGCGTGCGTTGTCGCTGATCACGCGCTCGACGATGATGCCGTGGGTGGCGTAGAACGCGGCGACCCGGGCTGCGCGCCCATGCACCTTCCAGCCGCCACCATCGGGGATGCGGCCGAGCTTCTTGACGTCGATGTGCACCAGCGAGCCCGGGTAGGGGTGCTCGTAGCGGTGCGCGGACGAGCGGCTGGCGCGGATCAGCTCACCGGTCAGCGGATCGCACTCGCGCAGCAGCGGCACCCGGTGGCGGGCCAGGACCCGCCCGACGGTCGAGGCCGGCATGCCCAGCAGGTGCCCGATCCAGACCGGTCCGCGCCGCGAGAACATCCGCGCGATCCGCACCCGCGTCTCCACGCAGGGCGAGGTGCGTCGGGGGTGGGTGCGAGCCACGCTCGGCCGGTCGACCAGGCCGGGGCGGCCTTCGGCCTGGAACCTGCGCCACCACCGCCATGCCGTCGTGCGCGAGACGCCCATCTCCGCCGCGACGTGGGCGACCGGACGACCGGCCGCGATCCGCGAGACGAGCACGAACCTGCCGGCAGGGGTCAGCCGGGCGTTAGCGTGAGACACGAGAGACCTCCGTTGGCCGTCATGGGTTCCTTCAGCAGTTCCCACTCGACCCGGAGGTCTCTCGCTACGTCAACAACGGTCTTGGTCAGTACACCTAGACGAGCGCACGCACGACCGCGTCGGCGAGCAGCCGACCGCGTCGGGTGAGGACGAGCCGCCGCGCGCCGTCCGCGCCGAGCGCGGCCCGCGGGTCGACGAGGCCGTCCGCGACGAGCCCGGCGACGGCCTGCCGCGACGTTGCCGGGACGTCGTCGAGCGGGAGTCCCTCGGCGATCCGCACGCCGAGCATGACGCGCTCGAGCTCGGCGGTGTCCCCGTCGACGACCTCACGACCGGCGGCCGGGCTGAGGCCCTGCGCGAGCCGGTCGGCGTAGGCGCGAGGGTGCTTGACGTTCCACCACCGCACACCGCCGACGTGGCTGTGCGCGCCGGGCCCGATCCCCCACCAGTCGTCGCCGCGCCAGTAGCCGAGGTTGTGCCGCGAGGCGTCGTCCGGGGTGCGCGCCCAGTTGCTCACCTCGTACCACCGCAGCCCCGCCGCGGTGAGCAGGTCGTCGGCGAGCTCGTACTTCGCGGCCTGGTCGTCCTCGTCGGGCAGCACGAGCTCACCGCGGCGCACCTGCACGGCCATGCGGGTGCCCGGCTCGACGACGAGCGCGTACGCGCTCACGTGGTCGACGCCCGTCGCGAGCGCCGCCTCGACCGAGCGCCGCCAGTCGTCGAGGCTCTCCCCCGGCGTGCCGTAGATGAGGTCGAGCGAGACCCGCAGGCCCGCGTGGCGCGCCCAGCGCACGACGTCCGGGATGCGCACCGGGTCGTGCGTCCGCTCGAGGGTGGCGAGCACGTGCGGCACGGCCGACTGCATGCCGAACGACACCCGCGTGAACCCGGCCGCCGCGAGACGCGCCAGCCCGTCGGGGGTGACCGAGTCCGGGTTCGCCTCGGTCGTCACCTCGGCGCCCGGTGCCAGGCCCCACGTCGACCGCACGCCGTCGAGCAGCCGGACGAGGTCGTCGACGGGCAGCAGCGTCGGTGTGCCACCGCCGACGAACACCGTCGCGACCTCGCGCTGCGGCAGGCCGGCGTCACGCAGCACGCGGTCCGCGAGCGCGATCTCGCCGAGCGCCGTCGCCGCGTACGCCGCGAGGCTCGCGCCGCCGCCGAGCTCGGTCGCGGTGTACGTGTTGAAGTCGCAGTACCCGCAGCGCACCGCGCAGAACGGCACGTGGAGGTAGACGCCGAACGCACGGTGCTCGGCGCCGACGGCCGCCGAGGCCGGCAGCGCGCCGTCGGGCGGTGCCGGGTCCCCGTCGGGCAGCGCGGGGCTCATCGCGGCCCCGCGACGGACCGCACGGTCACTTCTTCTTCGCGTCCTTGGCGTCCTTGGCGCCGCCGCCGTCCGAGGACAGCGCCGCGATGAAGGCCTCCTGCGGCACGTCGACCCGACCGATGGTCTTCATGCGCTTCTTGCCCTCCTTCTGCTTCTCGAGGAGCTTGCGCTTGCGGGAGATGTCACCGCCGTAGCACTTGGCGAGGACGTCCTTGCGCATCGCGCGGATCGTCTCGCGCGCGATGATCCGCGAGCCGATGGCCGCCTGGATCGGCACCTCGAACTGCTGGCGCGGGATGAGCTCCTTGAGCTTCGCGGTCATCATGACGCCGTACGCGTAGGCCTTGTCCTTGTGGACGATCGCGCTGAAGGCGTCGACCTGCTCGCCCTGCAGGAGGATGTCGACCTTGACGAGGTCGGCGACCTGGTCGCCGGCGGGCTCGTAGTCGAGGCTGGCGTAGCCGCGGGTGCGCGACTTCAGGTGGTCGAAGAAGTCGAAGACGATCTCCGCGAGCGGCAGCGTGTACCGCATCTCGACACGGTCCTCGGAGAGGTAGTCCATGCCCTGCAGGTCGCCGCGCCGCGACTGGCACAGCTCCATGATCGTGCCGACGAACTCGCTCGGGGTGAGGATCGTCGCCTTGACGACGGGCTCACGGACCTCGCGGATCTTGCCGCCGGGGTACTCGCTCGGGTTGGTCACACGGACCTCGGTGCGGTCCTCGAGCGTGACGTCGTAGATGACGTTCGGCGCGGTCGAGATGAGGTCGAGGTCGAACTCGCGCTCGAGACGCTCCCGGACGATCTCGAGGTGGAGCAGCCCGAGGAACCCGACGCGGAAGCCGAACCCCAGGGCGACCGACGTCTCCGGCTCGTAGTTGAGCGCCGCGTCGTTGAGCTTGAGCTTGTCGAGCGCGTCGCGCAGCGCCGGGTAGTCGGAGCCGTCGATCGGGTAGAGACCCGAGAAGACCATCGGCTTGGGGTCGGAGTACCCGCCCAGGGCGTCGGTCGCGGGCTTGGCCGCGTTCGTCACCGTGTCGCCGACCTTGGACTGGCGCACGTCCTTCACGCCCGTGATGAGGTAGCCGACCTCGCCGACCCCGAGCCCCTTCGTGGGGACCGGCTCGGGCGAGATGACGCCGATCTCGAGCAGCTCGTGCGTCGCGCGCGTCGACATCATGACGATGCGCTCGCGCGGGTCGAGCCGGCCGTCGACGACGCGGACGTACGTGACGACGCCGCGGTAGGTGTCGTAGACGGAGTCGAAGATCATGGCGCGCGCGGGCGCGTCGGCGTCCCCGACGGGCGGCTGGACGACGTCGACGATGCGGTCGAGCAGCGCCTCGACGCCCTCGCCGGTCTTCCCCGAGACCTTGAGGACGTCGGCGGGGTCGCCGCCGACGAGCCCGGCGATCTCCTCGGCGTACTTCTCCGGCTGCGCGGCCGGCAGGTCGATCTTGTTGAGCACCGGGATGATCTGCAGGTCGTTCTCGAGCGCGAGGTAGAGGTTCGCGAGCGTCTGGGCCTCGATGCCCTGCGCCGCGTCGACGAGCAGCACCGCGCCCTCGCACGCGGCCAGCGAGCGCGAGACCTCGTACGTGAAGTCGACGTGCCCGGGGGTGTCGATCATGTTGAGCGCGTACGGCGTGCCGTTGCGCTCCCACGGCATGCGGACCGCCTGCGACTTGATCGTGATGCCGCGCTCGCGCTCGATGTCCATGCGGTCGAGGTACTGCGCGCGCATGGCACGGGCCTCGACGACGCCGGTGAGCTGCAGCATGCGGTCGGCGAGCGTCGACTTGCCGTGGTCGATGTGCGCGATGATGCAGAAGTTGCGCAGCAGCTCGGGCGCGGTCGCCGAGGGGCGGATCCGCGCGGCGGTGGTGGCGGACGGGATGGGCAACTCGGCGTTCTCCGGCTTCTGGACGGGCTCGACGGGCGCTCGCGCCGATCGGGACGATCCCGCAGGTCGGCGGGACGTCGACGGTCGGTGGCGGCCCCGGCCCTGTCGGGTGTCGGTGGCGGGCACCACCATGGTCCCATGCCTGACGCAGAGGACGACGCACCGGCCGCGCAGCTCGCGGTGCTCGAGGGTCTGCAGCGGCGCTTCCTCGGCACCGTCCGCGAGGTCGATCCCGAGGTCCGGGTCCCCTGGTGCGGACGCTGGCGCGCACGGCACGTCGCCGTCCACCTCGGGCGGATCCACCACTGGGCCGCGGGGCAGGCCCGCCGCCGCCAGGAGACGCCGCTCGGCCGCGGGCCCTTCGTGCTCGACGAGTTCTACGCCGCGCAGGCCGAGGAGCTGCGGAGCACGCTCGCCGCGCTCGAGCCCGACGCGCCCGCGTGGACGCTCGACTCCTCGGGGGTCGTGCGGTTCTGGCACCGCCGCCAGACGCACGAGACCCTCGTCCACCTGTGGGACGTGCGGGCGGCCGCCGGGCTGCCGCTCGGGCTCGACGACGCACCGTGGGCGGACACCGTCGACGAGGTCGTCACCGTCATGCAGCCCCGGCAGGTCCACCTCGGGCGCATGCCGCCGCTGCCCGCACGGATCCGCCTCGTCGCCACCGACGCGGCACGCGCGTGGAACCTGCACGCCGCGCACGACGCCCCGCCGGGACCTGCCGTCGTCGTGGAGGGCCCCGCACAGGACCTCGCCCTGCTGCTGTGGCGCCGCGCCACGCCGGACCACGACACGCTCACCGTCCGCGGCGACCGCGGGGTGCTCGACGCCGCGCTGGCCGAGCGGCTCGTGCCCTGAGCCTCACGCCTCCCGCGTGATGCGGACCTCCACGTGCAAGTCCTGCGTCGGCGGGCCGGCGTAGATGCCGCGCAGGGGCGGCACGTCGTCGTAGCAGCGCCCGCGGGCGAGCACGACGTGGTGGTCCCCGGCGACGACCTCGTTCGTCGGGTCGTACGCGCACCACTCGCCCGTCCACCACTCGACCCAGGCGTGCGACTCGCCCGTGACGGTCGCGCCGATCTCCCCCGAGGAGTCCGGGTGCAGGTACCCCGAGACGTACCGGGCCGGGATGCCGACCGCACGCAGCGCACCGAGGGCGAGGTGGGCCATGTCCTGGCAGACGCCGGTCCGGGAGGCCCACGCCTCGTGCGCCGGGGTGTGGACCGTCGTCACCCCGGGGATGTACTCCATCTCGGCGCGCAGCGCGCGGCACACCTCCTCGGCCGCCTGCTGCGGCTCGCGGCCCTCGACGGCGCGTCGCGCCAGCTCGACGACCTCGGCGGGAGCGACCGTCGTCTCCGTGTCGGCGAGGTGCTCGGCGAGCCGGTCGCGCACCTCCGGGCCGTGCAGCACGTCCCAGCCGACGCCCGACCCGGCCGCGGGCCGCTCGACGACCTCGACGACGTGCTCGGCGGTGAGGACGAGCGAGCGGTGCGGCGCGAGCACCTCGAAGGCCGTCACCTGGGTGCCCCAGTAGTCGCGGTAGTCGTGCGACCACGTCTGGGGCTGGATGTCGAGCCGGGTCTCGAGGACGGTCTGCCCCGGCTGGGACAGCGGCGTCATCCGCGCCTCGTTGTACGACGCGACCACCGGGTCGGCGTACCTGAACGTCGACGTGTGGACGATCCTCAGCCTGCTCACAGCGCCTCTCCCACCCACGTCAGCTCGGCCCCGGAGGGGAAGTACCGCCCGCGGATCGCGTCGGACGCCGCCGAGCACGCCCGCTGGACGAGCTCCATCTCGCGCGGGAGGTCGTCGAGGATCTCCATGAGCGGCCGGTACTCGAGGTTCGTCCGCACGTGCCCGATGTGCCGCCGGGCGTCGTCGAGGCTCGCCCGGTCCGCGACCGGCTCGAGCGCCGTGAGGGACGCCTCCGCCTCGTTGAGCGCGTAGACGATCGAGCGCGGGAAGAGCCGGTCGAGCAGGAGGAAGCCCGCCGCGCGCTCGTCGCTCGCGTTGCCGCGGTAGGTGCGCAGGAACGCCTCGTGCGCACCGCACGAGCGCAGCAGCGTCGCCCAGCTCGGCCCGGCGGAGCCGGCGAGGGCACGCGTCGTCAGCAGGCGCGCCGTCATGTCCGCCCGCTCGATGGAGCGCCCGAGCACCATGAAGTGCCACGTCTCGTCGCGCGACGTCGTCGACTCCATGATCCCGGTGACGATCGCGGCACGTTCCCGCACCCACGCGAAGAAGTCGTGCGGCCGGGAGGGCCGCATGTGGACGGGCAGCTGGTTCCAGCTCGCGTTGAGGCACTCCCAGAGCTCGGTCGAGACGATCTCCCGGGCCCGGCGGGCGTTCTCGCGGGCCGCGACGAGCGAGCCCGCGATCGACGACGGCGACATGCGGTCGTAGGCGAGCACGTCGAGCACGTGCTGACGTCCCACCTCGACGTCGACCGGCGGCTCGGGGCGGTCCATGACCGACAGCAGCGACCGGCAGGCGAGGTCCTCCTCGGCCCACGGGTCCTCGAGGAGGATCTGCACGTGGACGTCGAGCAGACGGGCCGTGTCGTCGGCACGCTCGACGTACCGGCCGATCCAGAAGAGCGACTCGGCGATCCGGCTCAGCACGTGCCGCTCCTCTGCTGCTGCTGCTGCATGATCTGCACCCGGCGGTCGGACGGGTTGGAGTCGATCGGCACCGAGGCATCCTTCGGCACGGTCTGCGGCGCGGACTGGCTCTGGGCCTGCGAACGCCGCGGCACCCGGCCCCCCAGCACCCACGTGTCCTTCGAGCCACCGCCCTGCGAGGAGTTGACGACGAGCTGCCCCTCCGGCAGCGCGACCCGCGTGAGACCGCCGGGCAGCACGTACACCGAGTCGCCGTCGTTGACCGCGAAGGGCCGCAGGTCGACGTGCCGAGGGCGCAGGCCGTCCTCGACGAGCGTCGGGACGGTCGAGAGCTGGACGACCGGCTGCGCGATCCAGCCGCGCGGGTCCTCCCGCAGCCGGGCCCGCAGCGCGTCGAGCTCGGCCGCCGTCGCGCTCGGACCGACGACGAGCCCCTTGCCGCCCGAGCCGTCGACCGGCTTGACGACGAGCTCGTCGAGACGGTCGAGCACCTCCTCGAGCGCCCCGGGGTCCTCGAGCCGCCAGGTGTCGACGTTCGGCAGGATCGGGTCCTCGCCGAGGTGGTAGCGGATGAGGTCGGGCACGTACGTGTAGAGCAGCTTGTCGTCGGCGACGCCGTTGCCGACCGCGTTGGCGATCGTCACGTTGCCGAGGCGGGCGCACGTCATGAGCCCAGGGCACCCGAGGAGGGAGTCGGAGCGGAACGTCACCGGGTCGAGGAACTCGTCGTCGACGCGCCGGTAGATGACGTCGACGCGCTTGCGGCCCTGCGTCGTGCGCATCCACACCCGGCCGCCGGAGACGTAGAGGTCACGGCCCTCGACGAGCTCGACGCCCATCGTGCGGGCCAGCAGGGTGTGCTCGAAGTACGCGGAGTTGAAGACGCCGGGGGTGAGGACGACGACCGTCGGGTCGTCGACACCCGCGGGCGCGGCCGCCATGAGAGCCGCGAGCAGCCGGCGCGAGTAGTCGACGACCGGGCGGATCCGCAGCGTCGCGAAGAGCTCGGGGAACGTCTGCGCCATCGCCCGCCGGTTCGACAGCACGTAGCTGACCCCGGACGGCACCCGCACGTTGTCCTCGAGGACGCGCCACCCGCCGAGCGAGTCCCGCACGAGGTCGATGCCGGACACGTGCACCCGCACACCGTTGGGCGGCTCGATGCCGCGCGCGGCCCGGTGGAAGTGCGTCGAGGAGACGACGACGGAGCGCGGGACCACACCGTCCGCGACGGCCTTCTGCGGCCCGTAGACGTCGGCGAGGAACGCCTCGAGCGCCCGCACCCGCTGCGAGACACCCGGTGCCACCCGCTCCCAGTCGTCACCGGCGATGACGCGCGGCACGACGTCGAGCGGGAACGGGCGCTCCTCCCCCGCGAAGTCGAACGTCACGCCCTGCTGGAGGTACGAGCGCGCCAGCGTGTCCGCACGGGCGCGCAGGTCGCCGTCCGAGAGCTGGGCGAGCGCGGAGTGGACCTGCCGGTACGCCGAGCGCACCTCGCCGCCGGGTCCGACCATCTCGTCCCAGGCCGGACCCGTCGGGTAGTCGTCGAAGAGGTCCGCCATGCCGCGAATGTAGCCGGACCGTGTCAACGTCGCGTTACGAGGGCGCGTGACGCGCGTCGTAGGCTCCGTGGCGTGGTGGAGCGAGGCCTGGCGTCGACACTGCGCGCCGCACTGGGACGGCTGCTGCACGTCGGTGCGCGCCCTCCGCGCCGCGACCGGGCCCGCCCGGGCACGCGCGCCCCGCGTGCCGGACGGCCGTCGTACGCCCCGCGCGCCGACGGCCTGCCGGACCCCGGCGAGGTCGTGTGGACGTGGGTCCCCTACGAGGACGACCCGGCCCGCGGCAAGGACCGCCCGGTGCTCGTCCTCGCCCTCGAGGGTGCCGACGTCGTCGGTCTCATGCTGACGAGCAAGGACCACGACCGCGTCCCCGGCCAGGACCGTCACGGTCGCGTGTGGCTCGACGTCGGCAGCGGCGCCTGGGACCCGCGCGGTCGTCCGAGCGAGGTGCGTCTCGACCGGTTGCTGCGGCTGCCGGCGGCGGACGTGCGCCGCGAGGGCGCCGCGCTCGACCCGCGTCGGTACGCCGAGGTCGTCGCCGCGGCCGGGCCGCTGCACGGCTGGTAGGATGTCGAACTGCGTGCCCGCCCGGGTCGGCGAGCACGAGCGCAGGCCTTTCCCGCGGGTGTCCCCACGCCCCAGTCCTGGCGCTGCGCACGCCCTCTACGACCTGTCAGATCGCTTCGGCGACCACACCAAGAGAGTCCACACGTGGCGAACATCAAGTCCCAGATCAAGCGCATCCGCACGAACGAGAAGGCCCGGCTGCGGAACAAGGCCGTCAAGTCGGAGCTGAAGACGTACGTGCGGCGCGTCCGCGAGGCCGTCGCCGGTGGCGACAAGGACGCCGCCGCGACCGCGCTGACGGTTGCGTCGCGCAAGCTCGACAAGGCGGTCTCGAAGGGCGTCATCCACGCCAACCAGGCCGCGAACCGCAAGTCGGCCCTCGCGAAGGCCGTCAACGGCCTCTGAGGTCCTCCTCCGGTCCTTCCACGACCGGCGCGCACGTCGAGAAGGGGGGCCCCCCCCCGGGGGGCGCCCGCGGAGCCGGG
>JAEXEM010000382.1 GCA_023401045.1 Actinomycetes bacterium | reverse complement strand
GGGGGGCGGGGGGCGGGCCGGGCGCGGGGGCCGGGCCGTGGGGCACACGCCGAGGAACTTCGCGTAGCGCTCGGCCGGGTCCATCACGAGGGACGCCTTCGCCGCTCCGACGAGGTCGTCGCCGAGCACCTCGCTCGCACCGGCCTCGAGACCGTCGAGCGCCCGGTCGACGACGTCGCGCGGGCTCGCCTTCTCCCGGGGTGCCCGGCGGCCATGTCGGTGTCGACGACGCCCATGAGCACGCTCGTCACCTGGGTGCCCTGCCCGGCCAGCTCGACCCGCAGGCCGTCGTTGAGGCCCCACGCCGCGGCCTTCGAGACCCCGTAGGACGTGGCGCCGGGGGCGACGAACCAGCTCGCGCCGGAGAGCACGTTGAGGATCGCGCCGCCGCCGTTCGCCGCGAGCACCGGCGCGAAGGCCCGAGCCATGAGCAGCGGGCCGAACAGGTTGACCGCCATGTCGTTCCGGATGTCCGCGAGGTCGCCGGTGACGAGCGTGGCGCCGGAGTTCACCCCGGCGTTGTTGACGACGAGGTCGACGTCGTCGGCGGCGCGGGCGGCGGCTGCGACCTGCTCGGCGTCGGTGACGTCGAGCCCGAGCACCTCCACCCCCGGGAGCGTGACGGACTCCGGCCGGCGCGCCGTCGCGTAGACGCGCCGCGCGCCGCGCTCGAGGAGCTGCCGCGCGAACTGTGCGCCGAGGCCGCGGTTGGCGCCGGTGACGAGTGCCGTGGAGCCGGTGATCTGCATGGTGTGCCTTCCGGTCGAGGACGGTTCTCGGGAAGCTCGTCACGAACGTACGTATCCGACGGTCCACGGCGGATCCTCCTGGGGGTTGATCACGCGGGCGGTGCCCGGGGGGCCGGGCCGCACCGGGAAATACCGGACAACCGGGCCCGGCGCGACCGGCGGGTCGGGGGACGAGGACCTCGTCGTGGCTACAGTCACGCCGTGCAACGGAGCCGAACGGGCCGTCGGCTGTGGCTGTGGGTGGTCCTCCTGGGACTCACCGGGCAGCTCGCCTGGACGGTCGAGAACATGTACCTCAACGTCTTCGTGCACGACACGATCACGGACTCCCCGACGGTGCTGGCCACCCTCGTCGCCGCCAGCGCGGTGGCGGCGACCGTCGCGACGCTCCTCGCGGGGGCGTGGTCGGACCGCACGGGCCGGCGGCGGCCGTTCCTCGCCGTCGGGTACCTGCTGTGGGGCGCGTGCACGGCGGCGTTCGGGCTCGTCGACGTCGAGACCGCAGCGGCGCTCGCCCCGGCGGCCGACGCGGTGGCCGTGGCGGTCGTCGCGATCGTCCTGCTCGACTGCGTGATGAGCGCACTCGGGGCGACGGCCAACGACGCGGCGTTCAACGCGTGGGTCACCGACTCCACGGACACGTCGAACCGCGGCCGCGTCGACTCGGTCATCGCGACGTTCCCGCTGCTGGCGATGCTCGTCGTCTTCGGTGCGCTCGACCCGCTCACCCAGGCGGGGGACTGGTCGACGTTCTTCCTCGTCGTCGGGGTCGTGACGATGCTCGTCGGCGTCGCCGCGTGGTTCGGGCTGCGCGAGGAGCCCCGCCCGCGCACCGGCGGCACGTACCTCGCGTCGGTCGTCCACGGGCTGCGCCCCTCGACGGTGCGCGCGAACCCCGCGCTCTACCTCGCACTGTGCGCCTGGGCGGTGCTCGGCACGAGCACCCAGGTGTTCATGCCGTACCTCATCATCTACGTGCAGCGGTACCTGCAGATCGACGGGTACCCGATCGTCCTCGCGTCGGTGCTGCTCGGTGCCGCGGTCGTCAGCGTGCTCGGCGGGCGCCTGCTCGACCGGGTCGGGCCGGCGCGGGCGATCGTCCCCGTCGTGGCCGTCTACGTCGTGGGTCTGCTGCTCATGTTCCCCGCGCGCGGCATGCTCGCCGTCATCGGCGCCGGCATCGTCCTCATGTCGGGCTTCATGCTCGGCGTCGCGGCGATCTCCGCGACCGTCCGCAACCTCACCCCGCCGGAGCGTGCCGGGCAGGTGCAGGGGCTGCGGATGGTGTTCGCGGTGCTCGTGCCCATGGTCGTCGGCCCGTTCGTCGGTGCGGCGGTCATCCTCGGCGCCGACGAGACGTACGTCGACCTCGGTGTCGTCAAGCAGGTGCCGACGCCGTGGGTGTTCGTCGCGGCGGCGCTCGTCGTCCTGCCCGTCGTGCTGCCCGCGCTGCGGCTGCGCCGTCACGCGACGACCACCGCCCCCGCCGACGCGCCCGTGGAGGTGCCGCGATGACGATGACGACCCCGTGGGGCGACGCCCTCGACCCCGACGCCCCGCTGCCGGAGCACCCGCGCCCGCAGCTCGTGCGCGACTCGTGGCTCAACCTCAACGGCCGCTGGGACCACGCGTTCACCCACGCGACCGACGAGCAGGTCCCGCAGGTGTGGGACGGGCCGATCCTCGTGCCGTTCTCGCCCGAGGCGCCGCTGTCCGGCGTCGGGCGCACGCTGCAGCCCGACGAGGCGCTGTGGTACCGGCGGACGTTCACGCTGCCCGCCGGGTTCGTCCGCGACCGCGTCCTGCTCCACCTCGGTGCCGTCGACCAGGACGCGCAGGTGTGGGTCGACGGCACCGACGTCGGCGGGCACCGCGGTGGGTACCTGCCGTTCACGCTCGACGTCACCGACGCGCTCGCGGACGGCGAGGAGCACGAGGTCGTCGTGCGGGTCCGCGACGTCACCGACACCTCGTACCGCAGCCGCGGCAAGCAGAGGCTCGAGCCCGGCGGCATCTGGTACACCCCGCAGTCGGGCATCTGGCAGACGGTGTGGCTCGAGTCCGTGCCGGCGCGCTGGGTCGACCGGCTCGTCCTCGTCCCGGACCTGGCGACCGGTGAGGTCGAGGTCACGGTCGTGCCCGGCGGTGACGTCCCGGCCGAGGCCACCGCGCAGGTCGTCGTCCGCGCCGACGGGCGCGAGCTCGCGGGCGCCGCGGTGCGCCCGGGCGTCCCCACGCGCCTGCCCCTCGGCCCCGACGCGCGCACGTGGTCCCCCGAGGACCCGTTCCTCCACGACGTCGAGGTGACGTTCGGCGACGACCGCGTGACGAGCTACGTCGGCATGCGCTCGTTCGGTGTCGGCCCCGACGCGCACGGCCGCACCCGCCTGCTGCTCAACGGCGAGCCGTACCTGCACGCCGGGCTGCTCGACCAGGGCTACTGGCCCGACGGGCTGTACACCCCGCCTTCGGACGAGGCGATGGTCCACGACATCCGCACCGCCAAGGACCTCGGGTTCACGATGCTGCGCAAGCACATCAAGGTCGAGCCGCTGCGCTGGTACCACCACTGCGACCGGCTCGGGATGCTCGTCTGGCAGGACATGGTCAACGGCGGCCGGTCCTACCACCCGGCCGTCGTCACGGCGCCCGTGCTCACCCCGCTGCGGCTCGACGACTCCCGGTACTCCGTGTTCGGCAGGCAGGACGCCGGGGGGCGGGACGAGTTCCTCGCCGAGCTCGACGCGACCGTCGAGCTGCTGCGCAGCGTGCCGTCCGTCGCGCTGTGGGTGCCGTTCAACGAGGGCTGGGGGCAGTTCGACGCCGCGGCGGTCGCCGCACGCGTCGCGGCGCTCGACCCGACGCGCCCCGTCGACCACGCCTCCGGCTGGCACGACCAGGGCGCGGGGGACGTCGTCTCCCGGCACGTCTACTTCCGGCCCTACCGGCTCTCGCGCGCCGACGCGGCCGACCCGCGCGCCGCGGTGCTCTCCGAGTACGGCGGGTACTCGTACCGCGTCCCGGGGCACACGTGGTCGGACAAGGAGTTCGGGTACCGGCGGTTCCGCGACCGGGACACGTTCGAGCGCGCCTTCCTGCGGCTGCAGCACGCGCAGGTCGGCCCGGCCGTCGACGACGCGCTCGCGGCGTTCGTGTACACCCAGCTCGCGGACGTCGAGGAGGAGACGAACGGGCTGCTCACGTACGACCGGCGCGTCCTCAAGGTCGACGCCGACGCCGTCCGCACGTCCAACGAGCGGCTGCGCGCCCGCCACGACGCGGCCACCGGCGTGCGGCCCCGCCGCGCGATCGCCGTGCAGGAGCGCGAGATCACCGCACCGGTCAGCCTCACCCTGCCCGACGGCCGGCTCAACCCCGACGCCGTCGGGTGGACCCGGACCCCGCTGGTCGAGACCGACGGCATCGGCCACGGGCTGCGCGGCCGGGGCCGCAACAAGCGGTGGGAGTACTGGGCGGTGACGACGCCGACGCACGTGATCGCGCTCGTCACCTCCGCGATCGACTACGCCGCCGTCCACGGCATCTGGGTGCTCGACCGGCGCACCGGGCAGACCGTCGCGCACGACGCGATCGGCGCGCTCACCGGGTCGGTGCGGCTGCCGGGCACGCTCGGGCGCGGGAAGGTCCGCACGAGCACCGGTGGTGTGAAGATCGCGATCGACGAGGTGCCCGGCGGGACGCGGCTGCGCGCGGTCGGGCCGCGGGTGCGCATCGACGTCCTCGCGCAGCGACCGGAGGGGCACGAGAGCCTCGGCGTCGTCGTCCCGTGGAGCGACACGCTCTTCCAGTACACGGTCAAGGACGTCGCCCGCCCCGCGGTCGGCCGGGTGCGCGTCGACGGCGTGACGTCCGAGGTCCCGGCGGGGGAGTCCTGGGCGACCCTCGACCACGGGCGCGGCCGCTGGCCCTACGACGTGCGGTGGAACTGGGGCGCCGGGTCGGGCGTCACCGACGGACGCGTCGTCGGGGTGCAGGTCGGCGGGCGGTGGACCGACGGCACGGGCTCGGTCGAGAACTCGTTCCTCGTCGACGGGCGGCTCACCAAGATCAGCGAGGAGCTCGTCTGGGACTACGACCCCGAGGACTGGCTCGCGCCGTGGCACGTCACCGGCACCGACGTCGAGCTCACGCTCACCCCGTTCCACCTCAAGGAGTCCGTCACCGACCTCAAGGTCTTCGCCTCCCGCACGCACCAGTGCTTCGGGCACTGGTCGGGGCGGGTGCGCGACGAGACGGGCACGTGGGTGCGGGTCGCGGACGTCGTCGGGTGGGCGGAGGACGTCCACAACCGGTGGTGACGTCGCGGCACCCGTGGGTCCGGGGAGGCCCACGCGGCGGCGGGCCCGGCCGCTAGCCTGTGGTGACGCCGGCTGTGCCGGTGCCCCCCGTCGCGCGGTGCTGCCGGCGGGCCCAGCGTCGTGAGGAGCGTCGTGCCGCCGAGCCGCCGGGTGGGTCCTGCCACCGCCGTGGCCGCGCTGCTCGTCGTCGTCGCCGTGCTCGCCGCCGCGCTCGGCTCCCCGATGTCGCTCGCGGCACGCGACGACGACCCGCTCGACCTGCGGCCGCTGCCGACCCCGGAGATGAGCGTCAGCCCGCTGCCGGAG
>JAEXEM010000344.1 GCA_023401045.1 Actinomycetes bacterium | reverse complement strand
CCTGCGACCCGGGGTCCGCCGCGGGGTCCGCGGACAGCACGTCGGCACGCCGGTCCGCGCGCCGACGGCGGCCGGAGACGACGGCGAGGCCGAGGACCGCGACGGCGCCGCTGACGACGGCCGCGGTGAGGAACCCGCCCGGGGCACCCGACCGGTCGATGACCCAGCCGCACAGGGGGGCGCCGAGCGCCGTCCCGACGGTCTGCATCGTGCCGCTCCACCCCATGACCTCGCCGCGGCGGTGCTCGGGCACGAGCCGCACGAGGGTGGCGTTGATCGACGCGAGCGTCGGCGCGCACGGCAGGCCGGCGACGAACACCGCGACGGCCAGCGGGACGGTGCCGGACGCGAACGCCACCGGGACGGTCGCCACGGCGAGGACCGCGACGAGCAGCAGCGGCGACGGCTGGCGCGCGCTCGCGCCGTGGAGGAACCCGCCGACCGCGGACCCGCCGGCCCACAGCGCGATCATCCACCCGAGGTCGCCGGCGCGGCCGGAGTCGTTGAGCGTCGCGACCAGCGAGACGTCGGTGCCGACGAGGACGAACGACGCGGTCGCGGCGGCGACGAGGACGACGAGCAGGTGCGCCGACATCACCGGGGTGCGTCCGGGTGGCGGGGCTGCGGCGCCGGCGGCGCTGCGCGTCGGGGGGTTCGACCACAGGAGGACGACGCCCGCGCCGACCGTGGCGACCCCGACGACGGTGAGTGCGACCGAGCTCGAGCCCTGGGTGACGAGCAGGACGCCGAGCACCGGCCCGAGCATGAACGTCAGCTCGGTGAGCACCGAGTCGAGCGCGTACGCCGTCTTCTGCCGCGCCGGCGGGACGAGGACGGCGAGCGACTGGCGCGTCACGGAGAACACCGGCACGAGGAAGAGCCCGGCGACGAACGCGGCGACGACGAGCGGCGTGTACCCGAGGTGGGGCGCGACGACCCACACGGCCGACTCGACGAGGACGGACGGCACGACCGCGCGACGCAGGCCGACGCGGTCGACGAGGCGGCCCCGCCAGGGCGCACCGACGGCCAGCCCGAGCGTCATCGCCGCGCTGACGACACCGGCACGCGCATACCCCTCGTCGAGGGCGGACACGACGTGCAGGGTGAGGACGACACCGCTCGTCGCGTGCGGCACCCGCGCCACGAGCCCGACGAGGTAGAGGGACAGCACACCCGGCAGGCGGAGCACGTCGCGGTACGCGGAGAACACGGTCTGCCATGCTTCCACCCGCCGCCCGGCGCCCCGACCACGGTCGCACCGCCCGCGCCCGCTTCGTCCTGCGGCGTCCGCTCCGCGACGCCGCACGGGCGCCGGACGAGCCGGACATCACATCCGACGTCGCCAGCCCCACCTATCCTGACGCGATGAGCGGCCCGACCGGACCCATGCCCCCGATCCCGCCCGCCGTCCCGCCGCACGGGAACGACGGGTCCGCACCGTCCACGTGGGGCGCGTCCGTCTGGAGCACGGCCCCCGCGCCGACGACGGCACCCGAGGGTGGGCGGGGAGCCGAGCCACCCGCACCGCGCCGTCGCCGCGCGCTCGTGGCGGTCGTCGTCGTCCTCGCGGTCGCGCTCGTGGCGGCGGCCTACCTGTGGCGCAGCGCCGACTCGTGGGCCACGGCCGCTGCCGACTGGGAGGCGCTCGCCCGCCAGCACGGGGAGGAGGTCGCCGTCGCGCAGGCCGAGATCGAGGCGCTGTCCTCCGAGCTCGAGGCGACGCGCGGGCAGCTGACGACGGCGCAGGCACGCATCACCGAGCTCGCGGACGAGAAGGCCCGCCTCGGTGACACGACGGCCGCGCAGCAGCAGCTCGCGGACTACCAGGCACGCGTCTCCCAGGCCGCGGGGCAGGTCGCGACAGCGCTCGCCAGCTGCATCGACGGGCAGGAGCGGCTCATCGGGTATCTCGAGGAGGCGTCGCGCTACGACCCGGCGGACCTGCAGCGGTTCCGCGGTGACGTCGAGCGGGTGTGCGGCAGCGCGACGGACGCGAACACGTCCCTCCAGCGGGAGCTGTCGCGGTGAGCCGACGCGCCCCGGCGGTCGCCATCCTCGTCCTCGCGCTGGCCGGCTGCGCCGCCCTGCCGGCCCCCGCTCCGCCGGTGCCGTCGAGCGTCGTGCCGACGAGCGTGCCGCGCCCGTCGGCGGACACCTCGGGCTCGCAGCTCTCCCCCGACGGCTTCGACGCCGCGCAGCGGATGGCGGTCCGCATCCGCAACATCGGCTGCGGCACCTTGTCGACCGGCTCCGGGTTCGCTCTCGACGAGCACACCCTCGTGACCAACCGGCACGTCGTGGCCGACTCGGCCGAGCTCGAGCTGAGCACGTACGACGGGCGGGACGTCGCCGCGGAGGCGGCGAGCACCGCGGCGCTCGCCGACCTCGCGATCGTCCGGACGGTCGACCCGCTGCCGGCCTCGCCGCAGCTCGCGGAGGCCGACCCGGCGGTCGGCGACGAGGTGACGGTCGTCGGCTACCCGCTCGGCAACCGTCTCACCGTCACCGGTGGCCGGGTCGTCGGGTCCGTCACCGACCCGCTCAACGAGAACCTCGGCGAGGTGCTCGTCACGGACGCGCCCGTCGAGCCGGGCAGCTCGGGCTCGGCGGCGCTCGACGCGCAGGGCCGCGTCATCGGCGTCGTGTACGCCAAGAGCTCGGACGAGAAGAGCTTCCTCGTCCCCGTGAGCACGTTGCGCGCCATGCTGGAGGACGACGGCGCGTTCGCGCCGGCACCGACCTGCGGCTGACCACGAGGGTCCGGCCGCACGGCGACGAGGGGACGGCACCATGACCGACCGCAGCTTCGACCCGGCCGCCCTGCTCCGGGCGGCGCAGGAGACCTTCACCGTCCGCACGGTCTTCGGCGAGGCGTACGAACACGACGACGCGCTCGTCGTGCCGGTCGCGCGCGTCACCGGGGGGACGGGCACCGGCGCCGGCAGCGGGGGCGCCGACCGGGGTGCGGGTGACCGTCCGGAGGCCCACGGAACGGGCGACGGCGGGGGCGGCGGGCTCGCGACCCACGTCTCCCCGCTCGGGGTGTTCGTCGTGCGCGACGGCCGGGCCCGCTGGGAGCCGGTCCTCGACCGCGGCCGCGTCATCCGCGGCGGGCAGGTCGTCGCCGCCGTCCTCGGGGTGACGTGGGCGCTCGCCTGGGC
>JAEXEM010000313.1 GCA_023401045.1 Actinomycetes bacterium | reverse complement strand
GTGCAGGTGCAGACCGCGCCCCCCGTGCCCGCGGCGCCCGGGCACGACCCGGCCCCCGGCGACCGCACGGAGGCACCCGACGGGCACCGGACCGGACCGGCCGGCGCCGTCGCCCCGGACGACCGGGACGACGACCTCTTCCCCGAGCCGAACGCACCGCGCACCCCGCACGCCGGAACCCACGTGCTCGGCGCCCTCCTCGGGCTCGTGCTGTGCCTGCCCGTCGCCGGTGCCCTCCTCCTGGGCCAGAGCTGGGTGCTCATGGTCCAGGTCGACGGCTGGGACGCGTCGCTCGACGTGCCGGGCATCGTGCTCGCCGCGTCGGGCGCGCTGCTGCTCGCGGTCCTCCTGCTCCTCGGGGTGTGGACGGCCGCGGTGCCGGTGACGGCCGGCGTCGTGCTCGGCACGCTCGGCGGCACCGCGCTCGTCGCGCCCGGGGTCGCGCGCATCGCCGCACGGGAGGCGCTCGACCTCCTCGGTGCCGAGGCGTGGACGCTCACCGTCGCCCGCATGACCGTCGTGGCCACCTCGGGCACGCTCCTGGCGGTCGGGGCGCTGCTGCTCGCGGGCGGCCTCGCCGCGGCCCTCGCCCGCCGTCACGGGGCGCGGCTCGGTGCGTTCCGGGAGCGCAACCGGGCACCCGGGCGCGAGCGCCCGACGCCCACACCGGTGCGCACCGCGGGTGACCAGGACTAAGGTCCCAGCCAGACCGACCTGGTCAGCACCACCGCCGCACCGACGCCGCTGCGTAGGAGAGACCGTGACCGAATCGTCCGCACCCACCACGACGACCGACGGGCCCGCTGCCACGCCCGGTCTGGAGAACCTGCTCTCGGAGGACCGCCGGTTCCCGCCGTCCGCGGAGTTCGTCTCCCAGGCGAACGCGACCGCCGACCTCTACGCCTGGGCGAACGCCGACCGCGTCGGCTTCTGGGCCGACCAGGCCCGTGAGCTGCTCACCTGGTCGACCCCGTTCACGCAGACCCTCGACTGGTCCGACGCGCCGTTCGCCACGTGGTTCGCCGACGGGCGGCTCAACGCGGCGTACAACGCCGTCGACCGCCACGTCGAGGCAGGTCGGGGCGACCGGGTCGCGCTGCACTTCGAGGGTGAGGGCGGTGACACCCGGACGCTGACCTACGCCGACCTCCAGCGGGAGGTGAGCAAGGCCGCGAACGCGATGACCGCGCTCGGGGTGCGCACCGGCGACCGGGTCGCGATCTACCTGCCGCTCATCCCCGAGGCCGTCGTCACGATGCTCGCGTGCGCCCGCATCGGCGCCCCGCACTCGGTCGTCTTCGGCGGGTTCTCCGCCGAGGCCCTGAGCTCGCGCATCCTCGACGCGGAGGCGCGGCTCGTCGTCACCGCGGACGGCGGCTTCCGCCGGGGCAACCCCTCGGCGCTCAAGCCCGCGGTCGACGAGGCTCTGGCCAAGGGCGCACCGAGCGTGCAGCACGTGCTCGTCGTGCGCCGCACGGGGCAGGCGGTCGAGTGGACCGAGGGCCGGGACGTCTGGTGGCACGACGTCGTCGGCTCGGCCTCCGCCGAGCACACGCCCGTCGAGGTCGACGCCGAGCACCCGCTCTTCATCCTCTACACGTCGGGGACGACGGGGAAGCCGAAGGGCATCTTCCACACCACCGGCGGCTACCTCACGCAGACGGCGTACACGCACCTCAACGTCTTCGACCTCAAGCCGGAGACGGACGTCTACTGGTGCACCGCCGACATCGGCTGGATCACCGGGCACTCGTACGTCGTGTACGGGCCCCTCGTCAACGGCGCGACGCAGGTCATCTACGAGGGCACCCCGGACACCCCGCACCGCGGCCGCTGGTGGGAGATCGTCCAGAAGTACGGCGTGACGATCCTCTACACCGCGCCGACGGCCATCCGCACGTGCATGAAGTGGGGCGCGGAGATCCCCGCGGAGTTCGACCTGTCCTCGCTGCGGGTGCTCGGCTCGGTGGGTGAGCCGATCAACCCCGAGGCGTGGATGTGGTACCGCCGGGTCATCGGCGGCGACCGCACCCCGATCGTCGACACGTGGTGGCAGACGGAGACCGGCGCCATCATGATCAGCCCGCTGCCCGGGGTGACGGAGACGAAGCCGGGATCGGCGCAGGTGCCGCTGCCGGGCATCGCCGCGGACGTCGTCGACGACGACGCCGAGCCCGTCCCGAACGGCTCCGGCGGCTACCTCGTCCTCACCCAGCCGTGGCCGTCGATGCTGCGCGGCATCTGGGGCGACCCCGAGCGGTACAAGGACACGTACTGGTCGCGGTTCGCCGGTCTCTACTTCGCCGGCGACGGCGCGAAGAAGGACGAGGACGGCGACATCTGGCTGCTCGGGCGGGTCGACGACGTCATGAACGTCTCGGGCCACCGCCTGTCGACGACGGAGATCGAGTCCGCCCTCGTGTCCCACCCGTGGGTCGCCGAGGCCGCGGTCGTCGGCGCCACCGACGACACGACCGGCCAGGCCGTCGTCGCCTTCGTCATCCTGCGCGGGGACGCCGTCGAGGCGGCCGACGCGGACGCCTCGACCGTGCAGGAGACGCTGCGCGCCCACGTCGCCAAGGAGATCGGGCCGATCGCCAAGCCGCGGCAGGTGCTCGTCGTGCCCGAGCTGCCGAAGACCCGCTCGGGCAAGATCATGCGCCGCCTCCTGCGGGACGTGGCGGAGAACCGGCAGGTCGGGGACGCGACGACGCTCGCGGACTCCTCGGTCATGGACCTCATCGCCAAGGGGCTGGCCGCACCGGCCGCGTCCTCCGAGGACTGACCCCCGACGACGGCCCGGCGGTGCTGGACGCCGCCGGGCCGTCGTGCGCCCGCCGCCGGCCGATCACCGGCCGAAACGCTTCACCGCGTGGAGGTGACCTGCCCGGGCTGGTTGTCTGGCACGACCACCGCACCGTCCCGGTCGACGACGCGATGGGTACGGACCGCGTCTCCCTCCCCCTCACGAGGACGTCGATGACCCCCATCCAGCGCACGGTCGCGACCGGTGCGACCTTGCTCGCTCTCGGCGGCCTCACGGCCGCCACGGGGACCGCGGCGACCGCCGCGGACCCCGTACCCGTCGGCCTGCACGTGGCGGGCACCGACCTCGTCGAGCAGGACGGCACGCCGTTCGTCGCCCGTGGGGTCAGCCACGCGCACACCTGGTACCCCACGCAGACCCCGACGGCGATCCCCGCGATCCGCGCGGCCGGCGCGAACGCCCTGCGCGTCGTGCTGTCCGACGGCGGCCGCTGGACGCGCAACGACGCCGCGGACGTCGCCGACGTCGTCGAGCGCTGCCGGGACGCCCAGCTCGTCTGCATGCTCGAGGTCCACGACACCACGGGCTACGGAGAGCAGGCCGGTGCGACGACGCTCGCCGCCGCGGCCGAGTACTGGGTGTCACTGCGCGACGTGCTCGTCGGCACCGAGGACTTCGTCCAGATCAACATCGGCAACGAGCCGTTCGGCAACACCGACGCCGCGTCGGCCCGCTGGGCGGACGACACCTCGGCCGCGGTCGTGCGGATCCGCGAGGCGGGGTTGCGGCACAACCTCGTCGTCGACGCACCGAGCTGGGGCCAGGACTGGAGGGGCGTCATGCGCACCGACGCGCCGCGCGTCGCGGCCGCCGACCCCGAGGGCAACACGCTCTTCTCGGTGCACATGTACGGCGTCTACGCGCAGGCCTCGACGATCACGTCCTACCTCGACGCGTTCGAGGCCATGGGCCTGCCGCTCGTCATCGGTGAGTTCGGGCACGACCACTCCGACGGCGACCCCGACGAGGCGACGATCATGCGCGAGGCCGTGCGGCGCGGCGTCGGCTACTACGGCTGGTCGTGGTCCGGCAACGGCGGCGGCGTCGAGTACCTCGACATGGTGACGTCGTTCGACCCGGAGCGCATGACGCCGTGGGGCGAGCGGATCTTCGAGGGCGCCGACGGGATCCGCAGCACCGCGCGGACCGCGACGTTCTTCACCGGCCCGACCCCGACTCCCTCGCCGACCCCGACGCCCACCTCGTCGCCGACGCCCTCGCCGACGCCGCCGCCCACCCCGAGCCCGACGCCTGACCCGGCAGCTCCCTGCACCGCGGCGCTCACCGTGGTCGGGGCGTGGCCCGGCGGGTTCCAGGCCCGCGTCGACGTCACCGCGACCCGCCCGCTCACGGGCTGGACGACCTCGTTCGCGCTGCCCGGTGCGACGGTCGGTACCGGCTGGAGCGGCACCTTCAGCTCGGCCGGCGGTGCCGTCACGGTGAGCAACGCCGGGTGGAACGGCAGCCTCGCCGCGGGGGCCTCGACGAGCTACGGGTTCATCGGATCGGGTGAGGCACCGCGCGGTACCGTCACCGTGGACTGCCGATGACCGGTGCCCGCCTCGGCGGGCACACCCCGGGTGCGGACGGCACCCCCCACGATCCGCCGGCCCCGCCCCTCCCCCCCGGGCGGGGCCGGCGCTCGTCCGGGCGACGCACCGGCCCAGGTCCGCGCGGTCACCAGCGCAGCAGGCGCCGGAGGTTCTTCACGGCCTCGCGGCCGGGACGGTTCGGTGCGACGGCCCACGCCCCGGGACGGTAGGAGACGAGCTGGACCCGCGGGTCGAGGACGGCGGAGGTGCCGTCGAGCGCGACACCGCCGCCGGGTGCGCGCAGCCCGAGGGGCGCGAGGTGGTCGAGGCGGGCGCGGCGGCCGGTCGCCCAG
>JAEXEM010000296.1 GCA_023401045.1 Actinomycetes bacterium | reverse complement strand
GTCCGGCATCGGCGCCGGGCGTGCCCGCCTGCGCGGCGCGTGCAGCCGTCGCACGCGTCGCCGGGTCGGCGCGGGTCTCGCGGGTCGGCTTGCTCACGAGCACCGCGACGCCGGACGGCGGGGTGCGCGGCATGAGCCGGTCGACGAGCTGCGCGAGCTCCTCACCCGAGGCCGGGCGCTCCGAGGGCTCCTTCGACAGCAGCCGCATGACGAGGGACGCGAGCGGCTTCTCGACGGACGCCGGCAGCGGTGGCACCGGGTCGTTGACGTGCGCGACCGCGATGTCGACCGCCGTCGGTCCGGTGAACGGCCGTCGCCCGGCGAGCGCCTCGTAGGCGACGACGCCGAGGGAGTAGAGGTCCGACAGCGGGGTCGCGGGCCGTCCGACGGCCTGCTCCGGCGACAGGTACTGCGCCGTGCCCATGACCATGCCGGTGGCCGTCATCGTCTTCTGGTTCGAGGCGAGCGAGACGCCGAAGTCGGTGATCTTCACCTTGCCCGAGCGGGCCAGCAGGATGTTGCCGGGCTTGACGTCGCGGTGGACGACCCCCGCGAGGTGCGCGGCGTGCAGCCCGCGGGCGGTCTGCGCGAGCACCGGCAGCAGCCGCTGCGGGGTGAGCACGGGCTCCCGCTCGAGCAGGTCGGACAGCGGCTCGCCGACGACGAGCTCCATGACGAGGTAGGCGGACCCGTCCTGCTCGCCGTAGTCGAACAGCGCGGCGATGTGCGGGTGGTGCAGCGCCGCCGAGTTGCGGGCCTCGGTGCGGAAGCGCTCGAGGAACCCGGAGTCGCCGGCGAACTCGCTGCGCAGCACCTTGACGGCCACCGCACGCGCGAGTGCGTCGTCGTTCGCCTCCCACACCTCGCCCATGCCGCCGACGGCGATGCGGCGCAGCAGCCGGTAGCGGCCACCGCCGAGCGCGACACCAGGTGCGGTCCTCATGAGCCGAGCACCGCCTCGATGACGGACCGGGCGATGGGCGCGGCGACCTCGCCGCCGGTCGCCTCGTTGCCGAGGGACCCGCCGTTGAGGACGATGACGGCCACCGCGACGCGCGGGGCGTCGGCGGGGGCGAACGCGGTGAACCACGCGTGCGGCGGCCGGCCCTCGGTGGTCTGGGCGGTGCCCGTCTTGCCGGCCACCTGGACCCCGGAGATGCGTGCCGAGCGCCCGGTGCCGGAGTCGACGACGCCGACCATCATCTGCGTGAGCTGGGACGCGGACGACTCGCTCAGCGGGCGCGAGTACTCCTGCGGCTCGGTCGCCGAGACGACGGTGAGGTCGGGGGCGCGGACGGTCGAGACGAGGTGCGGGGTCATGAGCCGGCCGCCGTTGGCGATCGCGGCCGACACCATGGCCATCTGCAGCGGCGTGGCCTGGACGTCGCGCTGGCCGATGGCCGACTGCGCGAGCGGCGCACCCTCGACGTCGTCGGGGAACACCGACTCGACGACCGGCACGGGGATCCGCAGGCCGGGGTCGTTGAAGCCGAAGCGCTCGGCCTGCTCGCGCAGCGCGTCGTCGCCGAGCTCGAGGCCGAGGTCCGCGAACGCGGTGTTGCAGGAGATGCGCAGCGCCTCCGCGAGGGAGACCTGGTCGCCGCCGCAGCTGCTGCCGCCGAAGTTGCGGATGGTGGCCGTCGTCTGCGGCAGCGCGAGCTCGACGGGCGAGTTCACGGGCGTCTCGGCGGTGTAGCCACCGGACTCGAGCGCGGCGGCCGCCGTGACGAGCTTGAACGTCGAGCCCGGCGGGTACCGCTCCTGGGTGGCCTTGGAGCGCAGCGGGTTGCCCTCGGCGGCCTCGAGCGCCCGGTACTGCGCGGACGCCTCGCTCGTCGAGTGGGATGCGAGCGCGTTCGGGTCGAAGCCCGGCGTGGAGACCAGCGCGAGGATCCGCCCGGTCGACGGCTCGATGGCGACGACCGCACCCTCCTGACCGCCGAGCGCGTCCGTGGCGGCCTGCTGGGCCGCGGGCAGGATCGTCGTCTCGACGGTCGCACCCTCGGGACGGCGGCCGGTGAGCAGGTCCTGGATGCGCGAGAAGAACAGCTGGTCGGAGCGTCCGGTGAGCTGCTCGTTCTCCGCGAGCTCGAGCTGGGAGCGGCCGTTGGCGATGGAGTAGTAGCCGGTGACTGCGCTGTAGAGGGAGCCGTAGGGGTAGACGCGCTGGTAGCCGAACGCGTCGTCGACCGGCACGGACTCGGCGATGACCTCGCCGCCGGCGACGATCGGGCCGCGGGCGTTGCCGTGCTCGCGGTACAGCGTCCGGACGTTGCGCGGGTCGGTGTTGAGGGACTCCGCCTGCGCGAACTGCACCCACGTGGCCGAGCCCATGAGCGCGATGAACATGACGAGCGTGAGGGTCGCGAGGCGACGCAGCGGGGTGTTCACCGGTCGTCACCTCCCAGCATCTCGGTCGGGTTGTCGTCGTCGCCCACGGCGCGGGTGCCGCCTGACGGTGTCGGCGGCGTGCTGCCGCGTCCGGCGCCGACGGGGCGTGCCCGGCCGGGGACGGGCACGCCGACACCGGGGGTGACGACGGTGCGCACGACGGGCACCGGCCGCCGGGCCTCGTCGGAGATGCGCAGCAGCAGCGCGACGATGACCCAGTTGGCGACGAGCGAGGAGCCGCCGTACGCGAGGAACGGCGTCGTCAGGCCGGTGAGCGGGATGAGCCGCGTGACGCCGCCGACGACGACGAAGAGCTGGAACGCGATGACGAACGACAGACCGCCCGCGAGCAGCTTGCCGAACCCGTCGCGCACGCCGATGGCGGTCCGCATGCCACGCTCGACGAGGATCGTGTACAGCAGGAGGATCGCCAGCAGCCCGGTCAGCCCGAGCTCCTCGCCGAGGGCCGCGACGATGAAGTCGGAGTACGCGAACGGCACGAGGTCGGGGCGGCCCTGGCCGAGGCCGGTGCCGAAGAGGCCGCCGGACGCCATGCCGAACAGGCCGGCGACGAGCTGCCCGGACCCGCCGGGGCTGCGGTCGTAGACCTCGGGCTGGAGCGCGTTGAGCCACACGTCGAACCGGGCCCCGACGTGCCCGAAGGTCGAGGCGGCGGCCGCCGCACCACCGAGGAAGAGGACGAGGCCGATGACGATCCACGAGGTGCGCTCGGTCGCGAGGTAGAGCACGGCGACGAACAGCCCGAAGAAGAGCAGCGAGGTGCCGAGGTCGCGCTGCAGCACGAGGACGGCGAGCGAGGCGGCCCAGACGACGATGATGGGGCCGAGGTCGCGCGCCCGGGGCAGCTGCAGCCACAGCAGCTTCTTGCCGGCCAGCGCGAGGGTGTCGCGGTGGGTGACGAGGTACCCGGCGAAGAACACCGCGAGGGCGATCTTCGCGAACTCCGCCGGCTGCATGCCGACGGGCCCCACGCGCACCCAGATGCGCGCGCCGTTGATCGTCTGCCCGAGCCCGGGGACGAGCGGCAGCACGACGAGGACGAGCGCGACGACCATCGCGGTGTACGTGTAGCGGCGCAGCGTCCGGTGGTCGCGCAGGAAGAGGAGCACCGCGACGGCGAGGACGACGGAGACCGCCGTCCACGCGAGCTGGCGGTCGGCGATGCCGGGGTCGTTGATCGAGCGTTCCTCGTACGCGATGGCGATCCGGTAGATCATCGCCAGGCCGATGCCGTTGAGCGCGACGACGACCGGGAGGATGACGGGGTCGGCGTAGGGCGCACGCAGCCGCAGGACCACGTGCACGCCGAGCGCGAGCACCGTCATGCCGACGGCGTACCAGACGGCGTCGGCGGGCACCGAGCCGGTGGCCCCGAGACCGGTGAGGACGTACCCCGCGATCCCGATGCCGAGGGCGGGCACGAGCAGGAGCAGCTCGGTGCCTCGCCCGGGGCGGACGCGGTGGGGCTGGACGCTGGCCATCAGGGCGCGGGGTCGGTCGCGGTCGGCTGGGTGGCGGTCGGGTCGGTGGTCGTGGGGTCGGTGACCGCCGGGGAGGGCGCGGCGGTCGTCGCGTCCGGTGCGGGGGTCCCCTCGGGCGCGGGCTGGACGACGTCCTCCGCGAGCATGTCGACGAGCTGCCGTGCCTCGGCGAGCGACCCGGCGCCGATCGTCTGGTCGACGCGGACGCGCAGGTAGGCGGGCAGGTCGTCGACGACGACGTCGGTGGTCTCGACGATCTCGGCGAGCTCGACGGGGCCGAGGGTCTGCGGGATGCCGCGGTAGACCGCGACCCGGCCGTCGGCCTCGCCGACGAAGTACTGGGTCTGCGTCCAGGCGTAGCCGGCGGCGATCGCGGCGACGAGCGCGACCCCGACGAGCACCCACGTGACGACGAGGCCGCGGCGCTTCGGCGCGGGCGCGAGCTCCTCGTCCTCGGTGCGGTCGTCGTCGTCGAGGTCGGGTGTGGGGCGGGGCTCGTCGTCGACGAGCGTGCCGGTCGCGGCGGTGCGGGCCTCGCTCTCGGCCCCGAGGCCGGCGCGGGCACGCTGGGTGAGCCACGC
>JAEXEM010000408.1 GCA_023401045.1 Actinomycetes bacterium | reverse complement strand
CACCGCGACCGGGGGCCTGCCGCGCGTCGGCGGCCGTGATCCGTGGCGGGCGCGGACCCGCCGCACGGTCGTCGCGCTCACCGTCGTCGGGGTCGCCGCTGGGGCGGTGTCCGTGGTGCTGCTCGTGCAGACGTGGGCGCTGCGCGGGGCGTCCCGGACGCGCGGAGGCGAGATGCTCGCCTACGGTGGGGGTGTGTCGGCGGTCGTGGCGGCGTCGTGCGTCATGTTCGTCACGATCCTCCTCCTGCGGCACGCAGCGGGCTCACGGGACGAGACGACGGCGTCCCACGCGTGACGCCAGGACGTAGAGTCCCGTCGGTACGGCCGCCGTGCAGCGGTACGCCAGCCGCTACGACGCGCCCCATTCTCGGCACGGAAGGCCGGTGAGATGTCCTCAGGTCGCAAGCTCGTCATCGTGGAGTCCCCCGCGAAGGCACGCACCATCGCGGGGTACCTGGGTGACGGGTTCGACGTCGAGGCGTCGGTCGGTCACATCCGTGACCTCGCGCAGCCCTCGGAGCTGCCCGCGGACATGAAGAAGGGGCCGTACGGCAAGTTCGCCGTCGACGTCGACAACGGCTTCGCGCCGTACTACGTCGTCGACGCGGACAAGAAGAAGAAGGTCGCCGAGCTCAAGAAGCTCCTCAAGGAGTCCGACGAGCTCTACCTCGCCACCGACGAGGACCGCGAGGGCGAGGCCATCGCGTGGCACCTCCTCGAGGAGCTGCGGCCCAAGGTGCCGGTCAAGCGGATGGTCTTCCACGAGATCACCCGCGAGGCCATCACCCGCGCGCTGGAGAACACCCGCGAGCTCGACGAGCGCCTCGTCGACGCGCAGGAGACCCGCCGCATCCTCGACCGGCTCTACGGGTACGAGGTCTCGCCGGTGCTGTGGCGCAAGGTCCGCCAGGGCCTGTCCGCGGGGCGCGTGCAGTCCGTCGCCACGCGGCTCGTCGTCGAGCGCGAGCGTGAGCGCATGGCGTTCGTGCCGGCCGACTACTGGGACGTCACCGGCACCTTCGCCGTCGCCGACGCGTCCGAGCCGACGTTCTCCGCACGCCTCACCGGCGTCGGCGGTGCGCGCGTCGCCACGGGCCGCGACTTCGACGACCGCGGCACCCTCAAGACCCGCGAGGCGGTCGCCCTCGACGAGGCCCGCGCCCAGGCGCTCGTCGCCGGGCTCGACGGTGCCGCGTTCGCGGTGCAGTCGCTCGAGACCAAGCCGTACACGCGCCGCCCCGCCGCGCCGTTCACCACCTCGACGCTCCAGCAGGAGGCGTCCCGCAAGCTGCGCATGAGCTCGCGGCAGACGATGCGCACCGCGCAGTCGCTGTACGAGAACGGCTACATCACCTACATGCGGACCGACTCGCCCGTGCTGTCGTCGCAGGCGATCGACGCCGCGCGCCGGCAGGCCGCCGAGCTCTACGGCTCCGAGTACGTGCCGGACAAGGCCCGCGTCTACGCGTCGAAGGCGAAGGGCGCGCAGGAGGCCCACGAGGCCATCCGCCCCGCCGGGGACCACTTCCGCACGCCCGCCCAGGTGGCGCGCGAGCTGTCCGGGGACCAGTTCCGGCTCTACGAGCTCATCTGGAAGCGCACCGTCGCCTCGCAGATGGCCGACGCCCGCGGCCAGACCGCCTCCGTGCGGCTCGCCGCGACGGCGACGACGGCGGACGGGCCCGTCGAGACGGTGTTCTCCGCGTCCGGCACCGTCATCACGTTCCGCGGGTTCCTCGCCGCCTACGAGGAGGGCCGTGACCGCGGCCGGTACGACGACGCCGAGGGCGGTGCCGCGGCCGGCAACGACGACGCGCGCCTGCCGCAGATGGCGCAGGGGGACCCGGTCACCGCGTCCGACCTGGCCGCCGACGGGCACCGCACGTCCCCGCCGCCGCGTTACACCGAGGCCTCGCTCGTCAAGGCGCTCGAGGAGCGCGGCATCGGCCGCCCGTCGACGTACGCCGCGACGATCGGCGTCATCCAGGACCGCGGGTACGTCACCAACCGCGGGCAGGCGCTCGTGCCGACGTGGCTCGCGTTCGCCGTCACCCGGCTGCTCGAGGAGAACTTCGACCGTCTCGTCGACTACGGGTTCACCGCCGAGATGGAGGAGGACCTCGACGCCATCGCCGCGGGCGCGCGGGCGCGCGTCGACTGGCTGCGCGAGTTCTACTTCGGCGACGGGTCCGACTCCCCGCACGCCGGCGGCCTGCGCGGCCTGCTCGACAACCTCGGCGAGATCGACGCGCGCGAGGTCAACTCGATCGACATCGGCGACGGCATCACGCTGCGCGTCGGCCGCTACGGCCCGTACCTCGAGGCGCCCGGCGAGGGCCCCGACGACGAGCCTCGCCGCGCGTCCGTCCCGGACGACCTCGCCCCCGACGAGCTCACCGTCGAGAAGGCGCGCGAGCTGCTCGAGACCCAGCCCGACGGCGACAAGGTGCTCGGCACCGACCCGACGACCGGCACGCAGATCGTCGCGCGCAACGGCCGGTACGGCCCGTACGTCACCGAGGTGCTGCCCGAGCCCGAGCTCGACCCGAACCTGTCGGCCGCGGCCCGCAAGAAGGCGCTCGCCGCGCAGCCGAAGCCGCGCACCGGCTCGCTCTTCAAGTCGATGTCGCTGGCCACGGTCACCCTGGACGACGCGCTCAAGCTGCTCTCGCTGCCCCGCGTCGTCGGCGTCGACCCCGAGTCGGGTGCCGAGATCACCGCGCAGAACGGCCGCTACGGCCCGTACCTCAAGAAGGGCACCGACTCGCGGACCCTCGCGTCCGAGGAGCAGCTCTTCACGGTGACCCTCGAGGAGGCGCTGGCGATCTACGCCCAGCCCAAGCGCGGCCGCGGGCAGACCGCCGCCGCGCCGCTGCGCGAGCTCGGCACCGACCCGACGAGCGGCAGGCCGGTCGTCGTCAAGGAGGGCCGCTTCGGCGCGTACGTCACCGACGGCGAGACGAACCGCACCCTCCCGCGCGACGTCACCCCGGAGTCCATCACCCCGGAGCAGGCCGTCGAGCTGCTCGCCGAGAAGCGCGCCGCCGGCCCGGCGAAGAAGAAGACCGCCACCCGCAAGACGACCACCCGCAAGAAGTCGACGACTCGCAGCTGACCCGGTCCGCCGCGGCGGGACGGCACCGAGCGCCCGAGACCGGGCTGAGGTGGCTCATCGGCCCCGATGCGCCACCGCAGCCCGGTCTCGCGGCGTCTGCGGCGTCGACGTGTCCACGGTGGCGTCGACGGTGAGCGTGTCCGCGGGGGCGGGGGAGCGGCGGGGAGGTCGTCTCCTCCGGGTGGTTGCGTGGCGGGTGTGTGACCCGCTGCTCCCCTCCCTGACCCGCTCCTGGCGACCGCCCGTGCCCAGGCAGGCCTGCTCGACGCGCAGCAGTGCGACGCGGCAGGCGTGACGTCCGCGCGCCGTGCGGCGCTGCGACGCGCCGGGGTGCTGCTGCCGGTCGTCACGGGCGTCCACGACGCAGCGCCGTCGCTCGACGAGGCTGCCGAGGGAGATCGCGTGCGGTGGGCCGGGACCTCCTCCGGCACGGTCGGCGCCGTGCGGCGTGGTCGGCGCTGCTCGCGCTGGGGCGCACCCGAGCCGTCGCCGTCGGTGCGTGCGCGCTGGCGCTCCTCGACGTGGAGGGCCTGCCGACCCGTGTACGCCCGGAGGTCGCGCTGCTCGACGGGTCGCACCGCGCACCCGGGGGCGGCATCCGCGTGCGGTGCGTGCGGCCGGGCGAGGTGCGCCGCGTCGGCACCGCGCTCGTCGTGGACCCCAGGGAGGCCCTCGCTCAGGCCGTGTGCGAGCTCGACCGCGAGCACGCCGTCGCGGTGCTCGACTCGGCGGTGCAGCGCCGGGTCGTCGACGCGGACGACCTCGCGACGGTACGGCGGCTGGTCCGGGGTCGACGGGGCAGCCGCCGGACCGTGGGCTGTGGGCGCTGGTCGACGGGCGTGCGCAGTCGCCCCTCGAGACGTGGGCCCGGCTGCAGTGCGACCCCGCCGGCGTCCCACCCCACGACCTGCAGGTGCCCGTCCGCGACCGGGACGGGCGCGTCATCGCCCGTGGGGACATGGGCTGGTGGCTGCCCACCGGGCGGCTGCTCGTCGTCGAGATCGACGGGGCCGGGCCGCACGGCGCCCCGGACGCGCTGTTCCGTGACCGGCAGCGCCAGAACGCCGTCGTCGCCACCGGCACGCTCATGCTCCGGTTCACCGCTGCCGACCTCCGCGCCGGTCGGGTCGCCGCGTCCGTCAGCCGCCACCTGGCATCCGCGAGACCGGGCTGAGGTGGCTCATCGGCCGCCATGAGCCACCTCAGCCCGGTCTCGCGCGTCGGGGTCACCGGGTCAGTGGGGGTGGTGGGGGATGGGGGCGGGGAGGGCGGCGCGTTCGCGGATGCCCGTGGAGAGGGACTCGATCGAGCGCAGGGCGTCGACGAGGTCGGGGACGTGGACCTCGAACGGCATGGCGTGGATCGTCTCGCCGGGTGCGGTGGCCGCCTCGGCGACGGTCGTGAGGTCGGCGACGTCGTCGACGGACAGGCCGACCTCGGTGAGGGTCGTCGGCAGGCCGACGCGCGTCGTGAACTCGACGAACGCCACGACCTCCTCGCTCGGTGCGCCCTCGAGGACGAGCTGGGTGAGCGTGCCGATGTTGACCTTCTGCCCGTGGGTGAGGCCGTGGGTCTGGGGCACCGCGGTGAGCCCGTTGTGGATCGCGTGCGCGGCGGCGAGCCCGCCGGACTCGAAGCCCAGCCCCGACAGCAGCGTGTTCGCCTCGACGACCTTCTCGACGGCCGGGGTGACGAGGTGGTGGCGGACCGCGTCGACCGCGGGCAGCGCGTTCTCCCACAGCAGGTCCCACGAGAGCCGCGCGAGCGAGGTGCCCGTGGCCGTCGGCAGGCCGCCGGCCATCGTCGTCGCGTCGGTGCGGGCGACGGCGCGAGCCTCGACCCACGTCGCGAGCGCGTCGCCCACCCCCGCGACGAGGAAGCGCACGGGCGCGTCCGCGACGACCTGGGTGTCGACGAGGACGAGGTCGGGGTTGCGCGGGAAGAAGCGGTACTCCTCGAACGCGCCCTGCGCGGTGTAGATGACGGACAGCGCGGAGCACGGTGCGTCCGTCGAGGCGATCGTCGGCACCGACACCCAGCGCACCCCGCGCAGGTACCCGGCGGCCTTGACGGCGTCGATCGTCGAGCCGCCGCCGATGCCGACGACGACGTCGGCGTCGAGCTCCTCGATGCGTGCCGCGATCCGGTCGACCGCGGCGGCGGTGGCGTACACCCCGAACCCCTCGCGCTCGACCGCCAGCTGGGCCGCGGTGAACGACGCCCGCACCGCCTCACCGGTGAACCCCCAGACGGCGTCGTCGGCGACGACGAGCGGCCGGTCCCCGATGTGGCGGACGAACTCCCCGAGGCGGGCGATCGCCCCGCGCCCCTGCACGTAGCGCAGCGGGGCGATGAGCGTGCGGACGGGCACGTCGCTGGACTCGGACACGATGACCTCCCGGGGGGCGCGGCCCCGCGGGTCGGAGCGTCGACGCCCGTCCTGCCACGGTACGAAGCACCCGCTCGGTGCGCGCGCCGGGCGGCCGGGCGGCTGCGGGGCGGCACGTCCCGGGTCACGACGCCGGAGCGTGTGCGACGCACCTCCTCGGCACTAGGTTGGGCGCCATGGCACGCACCGAGGACCCCCGCAACGCCCCGCCGATCCGGTGGGGGATCATCGGAGCCGGCGGCATCGCCAGCACCTTCGCGCTCTCGGTGCGGGAGTTCACGCGCTCGCAGCTCGTCGCCGTCGGCTCGCGCCACCGTGACCGCGCGGAGCGTTTCGCCACCGCGCACGGCATCCCGACGACGCACGTCGGGTACCGCGACCTCGTCGAGGACCCGCAGGTCGACGCCGTCTACGTCGCCACCCCGCACTCCGAGCACCGCGAGCACGCCCTGCTCGCCATCCGCGCCGGCAAGCACGTGCTCGTCGAGAAGGCGTTCACGCGCAACGCCGCCGAGGCGCGCGAGGTGTTCGACGCTGCCCGCGAGGCCGGGGTGTTCGTCATGGAGGCGATGTGGACCCGCTTCCTGCCGCACGTCGACGCGCTGCACCAGGTCATCGAGGCCGGTGAGATCGGCGACGTCGTCAACGTGCGCGCCGACCACGGGCAGTTCTTCCCGTTCGACCCGGCGAGCCGGCTCTACGACCCGGCGCTCGCCGGCGGTGCCATGCTCGACCTGGGGGTCTACACCGTCGCGTGGGCGCACGACCTGCTCGGCGTCCCCACGAGCGTGCACGCCGTCGGGCAGAAGACGGCCACGGGCGTCGACGGGCAGGTGTCGATGATCCTCGAGCACGGCGAGGGCGTGCAGTCGACGCTCAGCACGACGCTGTGGTCGAAGACGCCGACGACGTCGTCGATCTCCGGCACCGAGGGGTACGTCCGCGTCGCCGGGGAGTTCTACGCGCCGACGTCCTTCCGGGTGCAGCGGCGCGACGGCCGGCAGTGGACGTTCGACCAGCCGGCTGCGCGCGGGCTGCAGTACGAGGCGGCCGAGGTCGCCCGTCGTGTCGCGGAGGGAGCCACCGAGAGCCCGCGCATGACGTGGCAGCAGACGGTCGAGATCCTCGAGACGATGGACGAGGTGCGCCGGCAGATCGGTGTGGTGTACCCGGGGGAGTGACGGTGTGACTGCGCCGTTCACACCTTCGGCGGCATGACCGGGCCCCGGAGGAGCCGCTAGCGTCAGCCGGGTCGACGCGCGTAGACCCTGAGCGGCAACGAGGCCGCTCCCTGCGCCGGGGGCCGTCGACGAGCGGCAAGGTGGGTCCATGGCAACGGTGCTCGTGGTCGGGTCGGTCAACCTCGACCGCTCCGCGTACGTCGAGCGCATCCCCGCCCCCGGGCAGACCGTCCTCGCCCTGGCGTCGCACGTCGGCCTCGGTGGCAAGGGCGCCAACCAGGCCGTCGCCGCCGCGCGCGCCGGTGCCGACGTGCTCATGGTCGGGGCCACCGGTGACGACGGCGACGGCGCGCTCGTGCGGGCCGGGCTGACCGAGGCCGGGGTCGACGTCGCCGGCCTGCGTGTGCTCCGGGCGACCGCGACGGGCGCTGCCTACATCACGATCGACGCCGACGGCGAGAACGTCATCGTCGTGACGTCCGGGGCCAACGCCCGCGTCGACGCGGCGGCCGTCGAGGACGCCGCACGCA
>JAEXEM010000194.1 GCA_023401045.1 Actinomycetes bacterium | reverse complement strand
GGCGGGCGCCGACCAGCCCGCCGCCGGGACCGCGGTGGAGAAGACCCCGCCGTCGGCGCGCGAGAAGACGACCCGCACGCCGTCGACGTCCGCGAGCCGCTCGGCGGCGACCGGCAGGGGCGGGGCGCTCGCCACCGGCGTGCCCTCGACCCACACCGGCGCGCCGTCGACGCCGAACGGGCCGTGGACGTCGACCGCGACCCGGTCGGCGCCGGAGGGCAGCGTCACGGTGCCGAGGCCGACGAGGTCGAAGGTGTCCCAGAAGTCCGGGGAGGTGACGGTGTCGTCCTGCAGGCGCACCTGCGCGGGCGCGAGCGTGCCGACCGGGGAGCTGCCCTGGTTCGCCCGCAGGCTCACCGTGACCGGCTGCGTGCGCGTCGGCTCGGTCACCGTCGACGGGGAGATCGTCTTCGTCACCCCGACGTTGATGTCCCCGCCGGTGAGGCGGACGGTCGCGTCGTCGGTCCCGGCGGCCAGCACCCGGCCGGTCGGGTCGAGCACGGAGTCGTACGACTGCGCGTACGCGTGGTTCTCGACGTCCAGGGTCGCGGCCGCACGCAGCGCCTGCTCCTCACCGGTCGAGCGCACGTGCGTGCGCAGGCGGGTCGACAGGACGAGACGCAGCTTGTTGCCCTGCGTGATCGTGCCGCCGGTCGTCGCCGGGTCGGTGCCCTGGTACGTCACGCTCACGGCCACGACGTCCGCGAGCTGCGCGGGCGTCATCGCGGTGAGCGCCGACACGGTGGTGCGCTCGCTCGTCGTCGCGCCGTCGGCGTACCGCAGCACCCACGCGGTCGACGCCGCGAGGTCGACCTCGGACAGCCGGTCCCCCGTCACGGCGACGTCGACGAGGTCGAAGCGGTCGAAGACCGACGCACCGCTGCCGGGCGCCAACCAGTCGACCGAGGCCGTGAAGGGGTCCGCGGTGGGGTCGGCCAGCGCGCACGTCGCCGTCTGGACGTCGACGTCGGAGCACGCCGGGTCGGTGACCCGCAGGTACGAGGCACGCGCGACGGAGTCGTTCCACGCCTCGACGGTGAACGTCCGCGTCGGCCAGTCCTGCGCGGCGACGACGCCCGGGCGCGGGACGTAGGCCACACCCGTGGTGTCGACGGACTTCGCGATCCGTACGAGCGGCGTCGACCCGGTGACGGCGATGTCGCTCTGGCCGTCGTCGCTCGCGTCGCCGTCGGCACGCGTCGCCTCGATGCGGACCGTGTTGCGCACGACGCCCGCGTCGGGACGGTTGTACGTCGCGGTGTCCGTCACCCAGCCGCCGGAGCGGCGCACCTGGCGCAGCTCCCACACGAGGTCGAACGTGCGGTCCGTCGAGGACGCCGCCACGCCCGTGCCGGGTGCCGGTGCGAACGGGTCGAGCGCGGCGCCCGGCTCCCGGGCGGCCTGCCGTGCCGCGGTGTTCTCCGTGAGGACGAGCCGCACACCCCACGCGTCGGCACGCTGCTGCGCGGTGAGGGTGTGCCCGCGGAAGCCGGTGGCGCTGTGCCAGCCGCCGGCCGGAGCCGGCACCGACTGCCACGAGCGGCCGGCACCGTCGGGCAGGAGCAGCTGCACGTCGGTGACGGTGTCGTAGCGCAGGTACCAGCCGGTCGTGAAGACCGCCGAGGAGTACGCGACCGCCGGGACGCGCACGAGGTCGAACGCGTCGACCACGGTGCCGGCCGGGTCCGTCGCGCCCGCGGGGTCGGTGATCGTCACCGACGAGGCCCCGCTCGCGGTCCGCCACGAGAGGGAGGTGGTGCGCTGCTCGCGGGTCTGCGCGGCGACCGTCGTCTCGAGCCACCGCTTGTCGATCTCCACCGCGCCGGTGCCCGGGGGCACGGGCGTGACGGTCGCGTCGTCGCGGTCGTCCGCCGTCGCCCGCACCCCGGTGCCGCCGCGGGTGGTCCCCGAGGCCCCGACGACGGCCGCGTTCTCCAGCATCGTCCCCTCGGCCGGCGCGGCGCCGGTGCTGCGCAGCGTCGCGCGGGCCGTCGTCACGACGTACGGCGTCACCGTCGTGCTCTCCTCGAACCCGTCGGTGTCCGTGAGGAGGAACCGCACGCCGGTGACGTCCGCGAGCGCCGTCCCGCCCGGGAGCGCCGCGGTGACCTCGTCGGCGCTCACCGAGAGCAGCCACGTCGCGGGCTGCGCCGCCGTGGTGGCCACCTGCTCCCAGGTGCCCACGGCGGTCTGCACCTCGACGGTCACCGCCGTCCCCGACGGGATCTGCGTCGGCGCGACCTCGGCGAGGTCGAACCCGTCCCAGAACGTGCCGGCCGTGCCGTCCCACGCGTCGCTGATCGTCAGCTCGTCCGCGACGACGTACGAGGACGACGCCGAGAGGGTCGTCTCCAGCTTCGTCACCGCACGGTCGCCGGGGCGCAGCTCGCTGCCCGGGGTCACCGACTTCTCGAGCCTCACGGCGATCGACGCGGGGACCACCGTGAGCCGGGCCGTCACGTCGTCGCTCGCCGTGTTGCCGTTGGCGGCCGTGACGGTCGAGACCGCGCGGTTGTCGAGGGTGCGCACCGGTGCGGCGGGGTCCTCGTCGGTCGTGACGACGATGCTCGCGCGCGCCGGGTCGGCCGACGGCTCGATCACCCCGGTGAAGACGAGCTCGACGCCCGTGACGTGCGCCCCGGCCACCGGCGCGGGTGCCGCCGGGACGGCGCCGGACGCGAACGCGACGTCCTGCGAGGACCCGTCGGACAGGTGGTAGACGACCGTCGCGGACTGGGCGCCCGTCGGCCACGACGGCGCACCGTCGAACCCGCCGAACCGCGCGACCTCGGAGAAGAACCCACGGTCCGTCACGCGCAGCTCGCGCACCGGGACCTCGGAGGTCTGCGACGCGGTGAGCGCGAGCACGCTCGACTCCCCCGCGGAGACCCGTGACGGCGTGAACGACTTGAGGACCTCGGTGCCCAGGCGCGCCGGGGTGACGCGGTACGGGGCGCTGGCCTCGCGGGTGACGGCGGGCTCGCCGCTCACCTCGACGCCCGCCGAGACCGTGTTGACGAGCGAGTGCGTCGTGCGCGAGAGGTCGTCGCCGCTCGTGCGGTGCGTCGCCCGCTGCGTCACGCCGAGGTCGAGCAGCAGCTGCCCGCCGACCGGTACGGCACCGGCGCACGTGACCCGCAGGCCGGCCACGTCCGCGGCGACGACGCCGGCCGGCAGCACGAGCCCACCGGTGCCCGCGACCCAGCGCCACACCGAGCCGTCGTGGACGTACGCGTCGACGGTCGCGGTCGCCGTGCACGCGGCCGGCACCGCGACCCCGGTGAGCGACGCGAGGTCGACGAGCGTGAAGGGGTTGGCCGCGTCGAGGGCCGTCGCCCCGTCCGGCGCGACCGCCGGCTCCTGGAGGACGAGCCTGTCGGCGGTGACGTTGGCCGCGTTCGTCGCACCGACCCGCACGGTCGAAGCCGCCCCCTCGACGAACGCGACCTCTCCGGGCGTCCACGACTTCGCGGGCGTCACCTCGACCGTGACGGGCACCTCGACGTGCACCGCGGCGGCGTCGGAGGCCGGCGCCGAGTTCGACGCGGTCACCGTCGCCCGGTTCGTCAGCGTGACGTCCGTGCGCGGCGGCAGGTCCGTGGGGACCCGCAGCGTCATCGACACCGTGAACGTCTGGCCGGACTGCATGCCGCTGCCCGTCGGGCTGACGGTCGGCTGGGTGAACGCCACGTCGAGACGGGTGTCCGCCGCGACGACCGCGGGCGGGGTCGTCGTCGTCGCACCGCCGGAGGTCCACTGCGCCGCGAACGTCAGACCCGGTGCGGACGGCAGCAGCTGGACGTCGCGCAGCTCGTGCCCGGCGTGCTCACCGAGGGTGTCCTGCAGCACCGCGTCGAGGCAGGACGCCTCCGAGCACGTCACCTCGACCCGGTACGTGTACGAGTCGCCCGGGGCGAGCTCGGTGCGGTCGACCGTCTTCGTCAGCGCGAGGTACTCGGGGTCCGCGGCCGTCGCCGGCGCCGTCAGCAGCGGCAGTGAGAGCACCGTGACGAGAGTCGCGGCGACGAGGGAACGACGGGTGCGCGCACGGGGACGTCCCCGGAGCGACAAGGGCATGGCACGGCCTCCGGAAGATCGCTGACCGCGCCACCCTCGGCGACGGGCAGGCGCCCGCCCGGGTGACCTCGCGCGAACCGTCACGCCCGCGTGCACGCATCGTCATGCCTGCCGGAATCGCCTGATCCCGCTCGGCGAGGTCGTCACAGGGTGCGGTCGCCACGCAGCGCCGCGGCGCGGAACTGCGTCGGGGTCATCCCGTACCGCTCCCGGAACGCGCGTGCGAGCTGCGCAGGCCCCGCGAAGCCGGACTCCCGGGCGACCCGGCGCATCGCCCACCCGCCCTCGGCACCGACGAGCAGCTCGGTGGCGCGCTCGAGACGGATGTCCCGCAGCGTCGTCGCGAAGGTGTCCGTCGCCCCCTCGAACTGGGCGAAGAGGTGCCGCCTGCTGATCCGCAGCTCCCGGGCCACAGCGTCGGCGTCGAGGGCGGGGTCGTCGAACCTCTCGAGCAGCACCGCCCGGACACGCTTGCGCAGTCCCGGGTCGGTCGCGTCGCGCCCTCGGTCGATCGCAGCCGCGACCGCACCCCGGAGGAGAGGCCCGAGTGCGCCTCCCGCACCGGCCTGGACGAGCGGCTCGACCTCGGGCGAGAGCAGGAGGTCGGTGAGCGCGCCCACGGCGGGGGCCAGCGGCGCGTCGTGCTGCACGAGGTCCTCGGGGTGCAGCACCGTCCCGGACCTGCGCCCGAGCACGGCCGTCTGCAGCACGCAGTACGTCCGCCGGCACCGCGGTGACGTCCAGGCGAGCCGGTACGCACCGCGCGGCGGGTGCAGCACGACGTCCCCCGGCCCGACGGCGTGCTCGACCCCCGCGCGCGTGTACCGCCCGCTTCCCTCGTGCACGACCTCGACGACCGCGAGCCTGCGAGCCGGGTCGGGGCTCCCGACGGCGGCGGGAGTGCGGGTCGCCGTGAACGGTGAGCCGTCGTACCGCACGACGAGCACCCGGTCGGCCGCCACCGCGTGCACCGTCCCAGCCGTCGCGTCACCGTCGGGGAAGGACGTCTGCCAGCCCAGCGGGGCGAGCAGGCCGGCGAGGCGCGTCCGGTCGAACCGCTGGGCCCCGTCGCCGACGGCCTCGGCGACCTGCTCGAACGAGACCTGCGACGGAGGCTCGGCCCGGGTGCGCGGCGCGGTCGCGGCACCGCGCCCGGGCCCCGAGAGGTCGCCCGGACGCCCGACGTCGGCAGGCACCGGGTGCCCCGCGGAGGTACCCATGCCGCAGGACCGTACCCACCGGCTTCGTCGCGGTCCGGGGCCGGTGCGGCCCGCACGACGTGCCGGTGCACGCGCCGGCGCCGGGGACACGCCTCAGCCCCGCAGAGCCAAGGTCCGGCCGACCTCCGACGGCTGCACGTCGGGCGTCGTGCAGGCACGCGCCACACGCCCGGGACGAGGGCGCAGCCGACCCGGCACGGGACCGCTCAGGGGAGACGGTCGCGGCCGGTGTCCCGGAGGGAGAGGACGCCGACCGCGACCTGGTCGCGACCGGAGCGTCCGGGGGCGTGGGCGCTCAGGCCGCGAGCACGTGCGGCGGGAAGCCGTGGCGCTCGACGTGAGCACCCTCGGCGATCCTCGCCTCCGGCTCGACGACGAGGCCCTGGTCGAGCCTCGCCCCCGCGCCGACGTCGCTGCGCGCGCCGAGGCGGGCACTGCGCCCGACGACCGCGTCGCGGCCGACGTGCACGTGCGAGCCGAGGCGCGCTCCGTCCTCGACGACCGCACCGGACTCCACCCAGCAGAAGCGGCCCACGGACGCACCGGGGCGCACGACCGCGCCCGGATCCACCCACGCGGAGTCGGCGACGTACGCCGTGATGTCCACGCGAGCCCCGCGCGCGACGAGCCCACCACCGTTGTCGTGGCGCTGGTACCGGATGACCCGGCCGTCGTCGGTCTCGAGTTCCTCGTATCGCTTCATCTTGGTCATCACAACGATTCGAGACCTAGGACGATTCCCCTGGGAAGAGCCATCACACGACCTTCACGCCACGTTGTCGCACGTCACACCGCAGATCGGACGAACCTCGTGTAGCGGACGTCACGAAACGTCCTGAACTCGCCGACATCACCCACGTGCGAGGTCCGTCCCGCGCACCGGTCGGGAGGCCCCCGGGCCCGCCCCCGTGCTCGCCGGGAAGCGGCACCGGGCGCGTGCGAGGATCTGCGCATGACGACCTCCCAGGACGAGCAGGACCTCCCCGGGACCGGCGGCACCGAGGGCTCGGCCGGCGTCCCCGACCCGCTCGCCAACGCCGAGGGCACCGAGCTGTGGCTCGAGCGCACCGGGCACCGCGCCTACGTCGGGCGCAGCTCGCGCGGCGGCGAGGTGCGCATCGGCTCCCTCGGCGACCCGGACTCGTTCACCCCCGGCGAGCTGCTGAAGATCGCGCTCGGTGCGTGCACGGGGCTGTCCGCCGACGCCGCGCTCAGCCGCCGGCTCGGCGACGACGTCGCGGTGACGATCCGCGTCGGCGGCCTCGCCCACCCGGAGGAGGACCGCTACCCCGCGCTCGCGGAGGTGCTCGAGGTCGACCTGTCCGGCCTCGACCCGCAGACCCGCGAGCGCCTGCTCACCGTCGTGCGCCGCTCGGTCGACCAGCACTGCACCGTCGGGCGCACGCTCGAGCACGGTGCGACGACGACGCTCACGGTCGCCGGGGAGGGCTGACGTGCCGACCGTCGTGCAGGCCGCCCTGGACAAGGCCGTCGCCATCCCCTCGGCGACGATCCACGCGCACGTCGAGAGCATCCGCCGCCGCAACCCGGGGGCGGACCCGGCCGAGGTCGTCCGGCTGCTCGAGAAGGAGTACCTCCTCGTCGTCGCCGGCACCGGCGGCGCCGTCGGCGCGGCGGCCGCGGCACCGGTCGTCGGGACCGGCCTGGCGACCGCCCTCACGCTGAGCGACGTCGCAACGTTCTTCGGCGCGTCGGCGGCCTTCTCGCTCGCGGTCGCGTCCGTGCACGGCATCGAGGTGGCCGACACCGAGCGCCGCAAGGCGCTGCTGCTCGCGACGCTGCTCGGCGAGTCCGGTGCGAAGGTCGCCGAGGACGCCGCCGAGCTGACGACCGTGCGGCTCGGGCGGATGCTCCTCACGCGGATGCCGATGGGCACGGTGAAGAAGGTGAACAACGCGCTCACCCGGAAGCTGCTGCGCACGCAGGCCGCGCGCATCGGCGGCCTCGCGCTCGGGCGGCTCGCGCCCTACGGCATCGGCGCGGCCATCGGCGTCGCCGGCGGGCGGGCGCTCGGGAAGACCGTCGTCGCCGGGGCCCGCACTGCGTTCGGC
>JAEXEM010000152.1 GCA_023401045.1 Actinomycetes bacterium | reverse complement strand
CGGCAGCACGGCGCGCGCTCCGGGGACGGCTCGGCGCGCTCGCCGCGGTCGGCACGGTGCTCGCGCTGGCCGCGTGCGGCTCGTCCACGGGGGAGGCGGCACCGGCCGTCACCGAGCGGGCGGACGTCACGGCCGACAAGCAGGCCGTGCCGGTGCCGGACGTCCCCGCCACCTGGCCGCTCACGGGCGTCGAGGGCACGCCGGGCCAGCGGCCCTCGCGCGCGGTGAAGATCGAGAACACGGCCGCCGCGCGGCCGCAGACCGGTCTCGAGCAGGCGGACGTCGTGTGGGAGACGATCGTCGAGTTCGAGGTCTCCCGCTTCATCGCCGTCTACCACTCGCAGGTCCCGGCCGAGGTCGGCCCGATCCGTTCCGTGCGCCCGATGGACCCGCTCGTCGTGCAGCCGATGAACGGGCTGCTCGTGTTCTCCGGCGGTCAGCCGGGCATCCTCGACCTCGTGCGCGACTCCGGCGTGCAGGTCGTCTCGCACGACGCCGGCGCACCCGGCATGTACCGTTCGAAGGCGCGCAAGGCGCCGCACAACGTCTACGGCGACCCGAGCGCGTGGTGGGGCGTCGCCGAGCCCGGCCGCACCGCGCCCGGCCAGCAGTTCGCGTTCGCGCGCTCGGCGGACGGCGCGTCGGCCGTCGCTGCCGGCACGCCCGCGAGCACGCTCGACTTCCGTCTCTCGGGGCAGTCGCACCCCGTCTGGTCGTGGGACGCGGGGACGGGCACCTGGCTGCGGTCGGAGGGCTCGACGCCCGCGACGGCTGCGAGCGGTGCGCGGCTCTCGGCGGTCAACGTCGTGTCGATCACGGCACCGCACCCGCCGACGGGCTTCGGTGCACAGGGCGGGGCCGCGGTGCCCACTTACGAGCTCGTGGGCTCCGGCGAGGGCGTCCTCGCGACGGGTGGCAAGACCCTGGCGGTGCGCTGGCAGAAGGACGCGCAGGACCAGCCGATGCGGCTCTTCCTCCCCGACGGCTCGGAGGCGACGCTGGCCCCCGGCAACACGTGGGTCGAGCTCGTCCCGGCGGGGTCGGGGTCCCTCACCGTCTCCTGACGGCGCGCGGGCGCGACCGCGGGAGGACGACCGTTCCCACGGTGTCATCCCCCGGGTGGACGGGAGTGCCCCCGCAGGAGGGGCCGCCGCCCCGCCAGGACCGGCCCCGGGGCCGACGCGCCGGGGCGGCCCGCCCAGGAGGCTGGTGCCATGACGACGAGCACCCCGGCACCCGTCCTCCCGCCCACGTTCCCGGCGCCGACCACGGCGCACGTCGAGGAGCACCCCGTCCGCTCGGCCGCGGCCGTCGTCGTGGCGGGTCTCGTCCTCGTCGCGCTGCTCGTCGGCGGTGGCGCCGTCCTCGCGAACGTCGTCGAGCTCGCGTCGTGGGTCGGCGCGGGCTGACCCACGCCGACCGGTCCGCCGTGCGTCAGTAGGCGTACGGGAATCCGGACCAGTCGGGCTCGCGGCGCTCGAGGAACGCGTCGCGGCCCTCGACGGCCTCGTCCGTCATGTACGCCAGACGCGTCGCCTCGCCCGCGAAGACCTGCTGGCCGGCCAGCCCGTCGTCGGCGAGGTTGAAGGCGAACTTGAGCATCCGGATCGCCTGCGGGGACTTCGTCGCGACGATCCGTGCGTACTCCAGACCGGCCTCCTCGAGGTCGGCGTGGTCGACGACGTCGTTGACGGCACCCCAGTCGTAGGCGTCCTGCGCCGAGTACTCCCGCGCGAGGAAGAAGATCTCCCGCGCCCGCTTCTGCCCCACCTGCCGCGCGAGCAGCGCCGAGCCGTACCCGCCGTCGAAGGACCCGACGTTCGCGTCCGTCTGCTTGAACCGGGCGTGCTCGCGGCTGGCGATCGTCAGGTCCGCGACGACGTGCAGCGAGTGCCCGCCACCGGCGGCCCAGCCGTTGACGAGCGCGACGACGACCTTCGGCATCGTGCGGATGAGCCGCTGCACCTCGAGGACGTGCAGCCGCCCCGCCCGCGCCGGGTCGATGGCCTCGGCCGTCTCACCCTCGGCGTACCGGTACCCGTCGCGCCCGCGGATGCGCTGGTCCCCGCCCGAGCAGAACGACCACACGCCGTCCTTCGGGCTCGGGCCGTTGCCGGTGAGCAGCACGGTGCCGACGTCGGACGTCGTCCGTGCGTGGTCGAGCACGGCGTAGAGCTCGTCGACGGTGTGCGGGCGGAACGCGTTGCGCACCTCGGGACGAGCGAACGCCACGCGCACGACCGGCAGGTCGCGCTCGACGGCTCCGGCCGCCGCCTGCTCGGGCGTCGGCCGGGCCCGCCCCCGGTGGTAGGTGAGGTCCGTGAGGTGCTCGAACCCCTCGACGTCGCGCCAGCGTGTCGGGTCGAAGGTCTCCGAGACCTTGCGGGGCAGGGGGGCGGGGGCAGCGCTCGGGCTCACCGGACCACCCTAACGACGTCGCTAGCCTGGGCAGGTGAGCGCGCTGCCGGACGTCGTCGTGTGGGACGTGCCGTTGCGCACCCGGTTCCGCGGGCTCGAGCGCCGCGACGGCGTGCTCCTGCGCGGCGCTGCGGGGTGGGGCGAGTTCAGCCCGTTCTGGGACTACGGCGACGACCTCGCGGTGCGCTGGTGGCGGGCCGCGGTCGAGGCCGCCGAGCACGGGTGGCCGGACCCGGTGCGCACGCACGTCCCCGTCAACGTCACGGTGCCGGCCGTCGGCCCGGAGCAGGCGCACGCCATTGTCACGGCCTCCGGCGGCTGCCGGACCGCCAAGGTCAAGGTCGCCGAGCCGGGTCAGCCGCTCGGCGCGGACGAGGCGCGCCTCGAGGCGGTGCGCGACGCCCTCGGGC
>JAEXEM010000388.1 GCA_023401045.1 Actinomycetes bacterium | reverse complement strand
ACGCCGACGAGCTCGCGTCCGCGCTGCGCTGCTACCTGCCCGACGACGACGTCGCGGTCCTGCCGAGCTGGGAGACGCTGCCGCACGAGCGCCTCAGCCCGCGGTCGGACACGGTCGCCCGGCGTCTCGCGGTGTTCCGCCGGCTCGCCCACCCCGACCCCGAGCCGGGGCTCGCCGGCCCGATCCGCGTGCTCGTCATGCCGGTGCGCGCGATGCTGCAGCCGGTCGTCGAGGGCCTCGGTGAGCTCGTGCCGGTCGGGGTGCGCACGGGCGACAAGGTCGACCTCGTCGACCTCGAGCAGCGTCTCGCGGACGCCGCGTACACCCGCGTCGACATGGTCGAGCGCCGTGGCGAGTTCGCGGTCCGCGGCGGCATCCTCGACGTCTTCCCGCCGACCGAGGACCACCCGCTGCGCATCGAGCTGTGGGGCGAGGACGTCGAGGAGATCCGCTGGTTCTCCGTCGCCGACCAGCGCTCCCTCGAGGTCGCCGAGCACGGGCTGTGGGCGCCCCCGTGCCGCGAGATCCTCCTCACCGCCGCGGTGCGCGAGCGGGCCGCCGCGCTGCGCGAGCGGCTGCCCGGGGCCATCGACATGCTCGACAGGCTCGCCGAGGGCATCGCGGTCGAGGGCATGGAGTCGCTCGCGCCGGTGCTCGTCGACCGCATGGTCCCGGTACTCGACCTCGTGCCGGACGACTCGCTGCTCGTCCTCGTCGACCCCGAGCGGGTGCGCCGCCGCGCGCACGACCTCGTCGCGACGACCCAGGAGTTCCTCGAGGCGGCGTGGACGTCCGCGGCGGCCGGTGCCTCGACGCCGCTCGACCTGTCGGCGGCCTCCTTCGCGTCGTTCGCGGAGGTGCGGGCGCTCTCGGCGGTGCGCGGGCTCGGCTGGTGGACGCTGTCGGGCTTCACGCTCGACGCCGACGCGGCGACCGGCGGCGAGGCCGACCCGACCGGCGAGGACCCCTCGGCGGCACCGGGCGTCCGCACGCTCGTCGTCGCGGCCCGCGAGGTCGAGCGGTACCGCGGCGAGGTGGCCCGCGCGGTCGCCGACGTGCGACGCCTGCAGCAGGAGGGCTGGCGCCTCGTCCTCACCACGGAGGGGCACGGCCCCGCGCAGCGGATGGTCGAGCAGCTCAAGGCCGCGGACGTGCCGGCCCGTCTCGTCGCCCGCCTCGACGAGGAGCCGGAGGGCGGCGTCGTCCTCGTCATCCCGGCCCCGGCGGGGCCCGGCTTCGTCCACGAGGGGCAGCGCCTGGCGCTGTTCAGCGAGTCCGACCTCACCGGGCGTGCCGGGTCGAGCACGCGCGACATGCGCCGCATGCCGAGCCGGCGCCGCAACGTCGTCGACCCGCTGCAGCTGCGCCCCGGCGACTTCGTCGTCCACGAGCAGCACGGTGTCGGGCGGTTCGTCGAGCTCGTCCAGCGCACCATCGGCACCGGCGCCACCGCGGCGACCCGCGAGTACATGGTCGTCGAGTACGCGAGCTCGAAGAAGGGCCAGCCCGGCGACCGGCTGTTCGTCCCCACCGACCAGCTCGACCAGGTGACGAAGTACGTCGGCGGCGAGGCGCCCACCCTCAACCGGATGGGCGGCGCGGACTGGCAGAAGACGAAGGGTCGCGCCCGGCGCGCGGTCAAGGAGATCGCCGCCGAGCTCATCCGGCTGTACTCGGCCCGCATGGCGACCTCGGGGCACGCGTTCGGCCCGGACACCCCGTGGCAGCGTGAGCTCGAGGACGCGTTCGCGTACGTCGAGACCCCCGACCAGCTCGCGACGATCGACGAGGTCAAGGCCGACATGGAGAAGCCGATCCCCATGGACCGGCTGGTCTGCGGCGACGTCGGCTACGGCAAGACGGAGATCGCGGTGCGCGCCGCGTTCAAGGCCGTGCAGGACGGCAAGCAGGTCGCCGTCCTCGTGCCGACCACCCTGCTCGTCCAGCAGCACTACGACACGTTCTCCGAGCGGTACGCGCCGTACCCGGTGACGGTCAAGGCGCTCTCGCGGTTCCAGACGGCCAAGGAGTCGAAGGAGGTCGTCGAGGGGCTCGCCGACGGGTCGGTCGACATCGTCATCGGCACCCACCGCCTCATCACCGGTGAGGTGCGGTTCAAGGACCTCGGGCTCGTCATCATCGACGAGGAGCAGCGCTTCGGCGTCGAGCACAAGGAGACGCTCAAGGCGCTGCGCACGAACGTCGACGTGCTCGCGATGAGTGCGACGCCGATCCCGCGCACGCTCGAGATGGCGGTCACGGGCATCCGGGAGATGTCGACGCTGGCCACCCCGCCGGAGGAGCGTCACCCGGTGCTCACGTTCGTCGGGCCGTACGAGGAGAAGCAGATCTCCGCGGCCATCCGTCGCGAGCTGCTGCGCGAGGGCCAGGTCTTCTACGTCCACAACAAGGTCGACTCCATCGAGCGCACGGCCTCGCGGCTCAACGAGCTCGTCCCCGAGGCCCGCATCGCGGTCGCCCACGGGAAGATGGGGGAGCACCAGCTCGAGCAGGTCATCGTCGACTTCTGGGAGAAGAAGTTCGACGTCCTCGTCTGCACGACGATCGTCGAGACCGGCCTCGACATCTCGAACGCCAACACCCTCATCCTCGAGCGGGCCGACCGCCTGGGCCTGTCCCAGCTGCACCAGCTGCGCGGGCGCGTCGGGCGTGGGCGCGAGCGGGCGTACGCGTACTTCCTCTACCCGCCCGAGGTGCCGCTCACGGAGACCGCGCACGACCGGCTGCAGACCATCGCCGCGCACACCGACCTCGGTGCCGGCATGGCGGTCGCGATGAAGGACCTCGAGATCCGCGGCGCGGGCAACCTGCTCGGCGGTGAGCAGTCCGGGCACATCGAGGGCGTCGGGTTCGACCTCTACGTGCGCATGGTCGGGGAGGCCGTCGCGAGCTTCCGCGGGGACCAGCCCGAGGAGCAGCCGGACGTCACCATCGAGCTGCCCGTCGACGCGCACATCCCGCACGACTACATCGCGCACGAGCGGCTGCGCCTCGAGGCGTACCGCAAGATCGCCGGGGCGACGGACGAGAGCACGTTGCGCGAGGTGCACGCCGAGCTCACCGACCGGTACGGGCCGGTCCCCGCGGCCGTCGACAACCTCTTCGAGGTCGCGCAGTTCCGGCTGCACGCCCGGGCCGCGGGCCTGGCCGACGTCACCGCGCAGGGCAGGTTCGTGCGGTTCGCGCCGGTCGAGCTGCCGGAGTCCGCGCAGCTGCGCCTCAAGCGGCTCTACCCGGGGTCGGTGCTCAAGCCCGCCGTGCGCACCGTGCTCGTGCCGTTCCCGACGACCGCGCGCATCGGTGGCAAGCCGCTGCACGGGCGCGAGGTGCTCACGTGGGCGCGGCAGCTCATCGACGCGGTCGTGCGCGGGGACGTCTCCGCCGCGGCGGCCGCCGGCACGGCGAGCCGGGCGTGACGGCGCGCACACCGGCAGGGCCTACGATGGCCGTCGACCTTGACGGACATGAGCGGGAGGCCCTGGTGGCGGTGCGACGGCGCACGCGAGGACGCGTGCTGGTGGCGACGGCGGTCCTGGCAGGCGGTGCCCTGCTCGCGGGGTGCTCGGCGCACCCGGGTGCGGCGGCGGTCGTCGACGGGCGCACGATCGGCGTCGACGAGCTCGCGACCGCCTCGGAGCAGCTCTCGCCGATCTTCCAGGGCGCGGCCACCCAGGACCTCCTCGGGGTCCTCATCACCGAGCCGTACGTGACGGCCGTCGCCGCCGACCGCGGCGTCGGGGTGAGCGACCAGCAGGCCCGTGACCTCCTGCGGACGGTGACGGAGCAGGCGCTCGGCGAGGAGGCCGCCGCCGACGCGGAGTTCGGCGCGGGTGCGCTCGCCGTCGCCCGGTACTCGCTCGCGGCGACCGCGCTGCAGGACCTGCCCGACGCCCAGGCCGCCGCGCAGGAGTTCCAGGAGCGCGTGGCCGAGGCGGACGTCGAGGTCAACCCGCGGTTCGGCACCTTCGAGGGCGGGGTCGTCGCCGCGCCCACGCTGCCCGCGTGGGTCGTCGGGGCCGACGCGCAGCCCACCGAGTGACCGACCTGCCGTGAGCCGGCTGCCGTGACGGGTCCTGCCGTGACGGACCTGCCGTGACGGACCCCGTGAGCCGCCAGGCGCGGCAGACGGCCGCGCTCGCCCGCGCCGTCGCCGTCGTCGACCGGCTGCGGTCCGCGGACGGCTGCCCCTGGTACGCACGCCAGACGCACGCCTCGCTCGTGCCCTACGCCCTCGAGGAGGCGCACGAGCTCGCCGAGGCCGTCGACGCCGGCGACGTCACCGGCCTGCGCGAGGAGCTCGGGGACGTCCTCCTCCAGGTGCTCGTCCACGCCCGCGTCGCGCAGGACACCGGTGAGGGGTTCGACCTCGCGGACGTCGCCGACGGGCTCGCCGACAAGCTCGTGCGCCGCAACCCGCACGTCTTCGGACCCCACGCCGAGCCCGGTCTCGACGCCGACGCCGTCGAGGAGCGCTGGCAGCGGCTCAAGGACGCCGAGAAGACCGCGCGCCCCTCGCCGCTCGACGGGGTCCCGGCGTCGCTCGGTGCCCTCGCGCGGGCGCAGAAGCTCGTCGACCGGGCGCAGCGGGCGGGGATCGACGTGCCGGGCGTGCCGGCGGGCGAGGCGGCCACGCCGCTGGGGGAGCGGCTGCTCGCGCTCGTCGAGGAG
>JAEXEM010000317.1 GCA_023401045.1 Actinomycetes bacterium | reverse complement strand
CCGTGCGTCGGCAGCAGCGCCGACGCCGCGCCGTCGCCCCGAGCCTGCTCGGGGCCGTCGTCCTCGCGGGGTGCAGCGCTCCGCCCGGCGAGTCCCAGGAGGGCGTCGTGCACGGCGGCGAGGCGAGCCTGCGGCTGCCGGACCTGTCGGTCGTCGCGGCGCTCGGCGGCGTGCCCGGACGCACGCTGCTCCTGCTCGGCCTCGTCGTGTGCGCGCTGGGCCTGACGTTCGGCGGGGTGACGCTCGCCCGCCTGCGCCGGCTGCCGGTGCACGACTCGATGCGCGAGGTCGCCGAGCTCATCTACGGCACCTGCCGGGCGTACCTCGTCCAGCAGGGGCGGTTCCTCCTCGTGCTGTGGGGCTTCATCGCCGCGGTCATCGTCGTCTACTACAAGGTGCTCGTCGGGTTCGGGTGGGGGCGCGTCGCGGTCGTCATCGCGTTCTCGCTCATCGGCATGGCCGGGTCGTACGCGGTCGCGTGGTTCGGGATCCGCGTCAACACCTTCGCCAACGCGCGCACCGCCTTCGCCTCGCTCGGCGGGCGACCGCTGCCGGTGCACCGGATCCCGTTGCAGTCGGGCATGGCGATCGGCATGGTCCTCATCAGCCTCGAGCTGCTCATGATGCTCGTCATCCTCCTGTTCCTGCCCGCGGACGTCGCCGGCGCGTGCTTCATCGGCTTCGCCATCGGCGAGTCCCTCGGCGCCGCGGCGCTGCGCATCGCGGGCGGCATCTTCACGAAGATCGCCGACATCGGGTCCGACCTCATGAAGATCGCCTTCCGCATCAAGGAGGACGACGCCCGGAACCCCGGCGTCATCGCCGACTGCACGGGCGACAACGCCGGCGACTCGGTGGGCCCGAGCGCGGACGGCTTCGAGACGTACGGGGTCACCGGCGTCGCGCTCGTGACGTTCGTGCTCCTCGCGGTGCACGACCCGGCCGTGCAGGCCGGTCTGCTCGTGTGGCTGTTCGTCGTGCGGGCCGTCATGGTCGTCGCCTCCGGCGCGTCGTACCTCGCGAACGACGCGTGGACCCGGGTGCGTCACGGCGGCGCGGCCCGCATGGACTTCGAGGCGCCGCTGACGACGCTCGTGTGGGTGACCTCGGTCGTCAGCACCGCGCTGACGTTCCTCACGTCGTGGTTCGTCCTCTCCCCGCTCGGCGGCGACGGGCTGTGGTGGAAGCTGTCAGTCATCGTGTCGTGCGGCACGCTCGCCGGCGCGCTCATCCCCGAGCTCGTCAAGGTGTTCACCTCGACGGGGTCGCGGCACGTGCGCGAGGTGGTGACGAGCTCACGCGAGGGCGGCGCGTCGCTCAACATCCTCTCGGGGCTCGTCGCGGGGAACTTCTCCGCCTACTGGCTCGGTGCGGCCGTCGTCGCGCTCATGGCGGGTGCGTACGGGGTGTCCGAGCTCGGGCTCGCCGACCTCATGGCGGCCCCGGCGGTGTTCGCGTTCGGGCTCGTCGCCTTCGGCTTCCTCGGCATGGGCCCGGTGACGATCGCCGTCGACTCGTACGGACCGGTGACGGACAACGCCCAGAGCGTCTACGAGCTGTCGACGATCGAGGACCTGCCGGGCGTCGAGGACGAGCTGCGCCGCGACTTCGACCTCGCGCCGCAGTGGGCCGCGGCCAAGCGGATGCTCGAGGAGAACGACGGCGCGGGCAACACGTTCAAGGCGACCGCCAAGCCCGTCCTCATCGGCACCGCCGTGGTCGGGGCGACGACGATGATCTTCTCGATCATCATGTCGCTCACCGAGGGGCTGACGGTCGACCTCGACCACCTGTCGCTGCTGCACCCGCCGTTCCTCCTCGGCCTGGTCACCGGTGGCGCAGTCATCTACTGGTTCACGGGCGCCTCGATCCAGGCGGTGACGACCGGCTCCTACCGTGCGGTGCAGTACATCAAGGACACCATCCGGCTCGACGGCGTCACGAAGGCCAGCGAGGAGCAGTCGCGCGAGGTCGTACGGATCTGCACGCAGTACGCCCAGCGCGGCATGCTGACGATGTTCCTCGGGGTGTTCTTCACGACGCTGGCGTTCGCGTTCGTCGAGCCGTTCTTCTTCATCGGCTACCTCGTGTCGATCGCCGTCTTCGGGCTCTACCAGGCGATCTTCATGGCGAACGCCGGCGGCGCGTGGGACAACGCGAAGAAGATCGTCGAGGTCGACCTCAACGCCAAGGGCACCCCGCTGCACGACGCGACGATCGTCGGCGACACCGTCGGCGACCCGTACAAGGACACGTCGTCAGTCGCCCTCAACCCGGTCATCAAGTTCACGACGCTCTTCGGCCTGCTGGCCGTCGACCTCGCGGTGTCGCTGCAGCACAAGGGTCTGGGCCCGCTCGTCGTGGGCCTGGCGGTGGCGTTCGGCCTCGTCGCGCTCGTGTGCGTGCACCGGTCCTTCTACGGCATGCGCATCCGCAGCGGCCCCGGCGGCGGGCACCGGCCGCTGCCCCCGGAACCGCAGGACGCGGGGCCGTCGGCACCCCGGGTCGAGGAGCCGGCCGGCGGGGAGGTCCCGGCAGGGAGCCACCCGCGGGCCGACGGGCGCACCGGTGTCGGGGACGGGCCCGTCGTCGACGACGAGCCGCGGACGGCTGCCGCACCCGCGCGGGGTGCGCGATGAGGGTCGCCATCGCGTACGCCAACCCCGTCGGGCTGCCGGTCCTCGACGACGACGGCTTCGTCACGGGCCACGACGCCGGCGCGACCCTCGTGCGCCGGCTGCTGCGGGTGCTCCCGGGCGCGGTGCTCGTCGGGGACCGGGCACGGCCCGGCCCGGTCGAGGTGGTGACGCTCGACCAGGTCGACCCGGCGACGACGGTCGTCCTCTCGATGAACGTCCTCGACGCACCGGACCTGTGGCGGGCGCTGGCCCGGCGCGGGGCGCAGCCGCAGGTGATGAACTTCCTGTGGTGGAACGTCGCGACGCACCACACGAGCCGGGTGGAGCGGGCGCAGCTGGCGCTGTCGTGCGCGCTGTTCCCGACGTTCGCGAACTCCGAGCGCACCGCCTCGGAGGTCCGTGAGGTCGTGCGCGCCTGGACGGTGCCACCGCTCGCGGAGCGTGCGGTCGTCGCGTGGGCCGACCTCGGGATCCGGCTCGAGCACGTGCGCCCCCGCACCCCGACCGAGGAGCCGGTCGTGCTCTACCCGGCGATCTACCTCTCCGAGCGCAAGCGGCCGCAGCTCTTCGTCGACGTCGTCACGCAGGTGCGGCGACGGCACCCGCTGCGTGCGGAGATGCGCCTGCACGAGCAGCACCTCGCGAGCGAGCTCGCGATCCGTTTCTCACGGCACGACTGGACGTGGGTGGGCCCGCTCACGGACGACCGGGAGTCGTACTGGCAGGCGCTGTCGCGCACGACGGCGTTCCTCGCGACGTCGGCCGACGAGTCGTACGGCCTGGAGTACGTCGAGGCGCTCGTCGCGGGTGCGGTCGGCGTGCTGCCTGACCTGCCGTGGGCGCGCGCGATCCTCCCGGCGCGCTACCCGTTCCTCTACTCCGACGCCGCCGAGGCCGAGGCGATGCTCCTGCGGGCGGTGCAGGACCCGGACGGCTGCCGCACCGAGCTCGACGCGTGCGTCGGCGGGGACTTCCAGGGCTGGCTGCGGGCCCGGCACGACGACGACCGCTTCGAGCAGGCCGTCGTCGAGCGGGTGCGCGAGTGGTTCGGCTGACACCCGGCGACACGCACGAGGAGGCCCCGCACGCGTCCGCGTGCGGGGCCTCCTGGCGTCGCCTCGGCGGGACCGGGCCGCGTGGTGTCAGTCCTCGGTGTCGTCCTCGGCACGCCGGTACGGGTCGGCGTCGCCGGCGTACCGGGCCTGCGCGGCGAGCCGCGCGACCTCGGCGTCCCGGCGGGCCGCCTCCGACAGCGCCTCCTCGAGGTGCGCCGCCGTCTCCGGCACCGCGTCGAGGTGGAACGCGAGGGTCGGCGTCAGCCGGATGCCCGTCTGCTTGCCGACCTCGGAGCGGATGAGCCCCTTGGCGCTCTCGAGCGCCTTCGCGGACCCCTCACGTGCCTCGTCGTCCCCGAGCACCGTGTAGTACACGTCCGCGTGCTGCAGGTCGCCGGTGACGCGCACGTCGGTCACCGTGACGAACCCCAGCCGCGGGTCCTTCACGCGCGTGTCGATCATCTGCGCGACGACCTGCTGGATCCGCTCCGCCAGCTTCCGCGCCCGTCCGGTGTCAGCCATGTGTCCAGCCTTTCCTCAAGTCCAACCCCACGCGGGCCTGAGGGCCCGACCACTGACGAGGGCGGCCGCAGGGTGGGGTGCGGCGGGCCGTGGTGGGCCTGGCACGGGCCGCCAGGCCCGCGGTAGGCCCGCCGCGCCCCACCCGGAGGCCGCCCGGGGGTGAGCGGGACGCCCACCCCCGAGCAACGAACCTCAGGAACGCGGCTTCTCCCGCATCTCCCACGTCTCGATGACGTCGTCGACCTGCAGGTCGTTGAACGACCCGAGGCCGATACCGCACTCGAAGCCCTCGCGGACCTCGGTGGCGTCGTCCTTGAAGCGCTTGAGCGACTCGATGGTGAGGTTGTCCCCCACGACCTTGCCGTTGCGCAGGACGCGTGCCTTGGAGTTGCGGACGATCGTGCCCGAGCGGACGAGCGACCCGGCGATGTTGCCGAACTTCGAGGAGCGGAAGATCTCGCGGATCTCCGCGGTCCCGAGCTGGACCTCCTCGTACTCCGGCTTGAGCATCCCCTTGAGGGCCGCCTCGACGTCGTCGATCGCCTGGTAGATGACCGAGTAGAAGCGCACGTCGACGCCCTCGCGGTCGGCCAGCTCCTCGACGCGCTCGGCGTACTTGACGTTGAAGCCGATGATGATCGCGTTGTCGACCGTGGCGAGGTTGACGTCGTTCTGCGTGATGGCACCCACACCGCGGTGGATGACGCGCAGGTCGACCTCGTCGCCGACGTCGATCTTGAGCAGGGCGTCCTCGAGGGCCTCGACGGCACCCGAGACGTCGCCCTTGAGGACGAGGTTGAGGGTCTCGACCTTGCCCTGCTGGAGCGCCTGCGTGAAGTCCTCGAGGCTGATGCGCTTGCGGCGCTTGGCCAGGAGGGCGGCACGCTCGGCGGCCTCGCGCTTCTCGGCGATCTGACGGGCGGTGCGCTCGTCCGGGGCCACGAGGAACGTGTCGCCGGCGCTCGGCACGGACGCCAGACCGAGGACCTGGACCGGACGGGCCGGCCCTGCCTCGGCGACGGTCTCGCCGTGCTCGTCGAACATCGCACGCACACGGCCGTGGGCCGTGCCCGCGACGATGGCGTCACCGACGTGCAGCGTGCCGGACTGGACGAGGACGGTCGCGACGGAGCCGCGGCCCTTGTCGAGGTTCGCCTCGATGGCGACGCCTCGCGCGTCCTTGTCCGGGTTCGCCCGCAGGTCGAGCGACGCGTCGGCGGTGAGCAGGACGGCCTCGAGGAGCTCGTCGATGCCCATGCGCTGCTTCGCCGAGACGTTGACGAACATCGTGTCGCCGCCGTACTCCTCGGCCACGAGGTTGTACTCGGTCAGCTGCTGGCGGATCTTGTCGGGGTTGGCCGACTCCTTGTCCACCTTGTTGACCGCGACGACGATCGGCACGTTGGCCGACTGGGCGTGGTTGAGCGCCTCGATCGTCTGGGGCATGACGCCGTCGTCGGCCGCGACCACGAGGATCGCGATGTCCGTCACCTGGGCACCACGGGCACGCATGGCCGTGAAGGCCTCGTGACCCGGGGTGTCGATGAAGGTGATGGCCCGCTCGACGCCCTCGTGCTCCGCGCGCACCTGGTACGCACCGATGTGCTGCGTGATGCCGCCGGCCTCGCCCGCGACGACGTCCGTCGAGCGGATCGCGTCGAGGAGCTTGGTCTTGCCGTGGTCGACGTGACCCATGACGGTGACGACCGGCGGACGGGGAGCCAGGTCCTCGTCGCCCTCGGCCTCGAGCTCGGCGTCGAGGTCGATGTCGAAGGACCCGAGCAGCTCGCGGTCCTCCTCCTCGGCCGAGACCATTTCGATGACGTAGCCGAGCTCGGCCGCGAGCGTGCCGAACGTGTCCTCGTCGAGCGACTGCGTCGCGGTCGCCATCTCACCGAGGTGGAAGAGCACCGTGACGAGCGCCGCCGGGTTGGCGTCGATCTTGTCGGCGAAGTCGTTGAGGGACGAGCCGTGGCGCAGACGGATGACCGTCTGGCCGTTGCCGCGCGGGACGCTGACGCCACCGAGCGACGGGGCCTGCATCGCCTCGAACTCCTGGCGCTTCGCCCGCTTCGACTTCCGCCCTCGCACGGGGCGGCCGCCGGCGCGCCCGAAGGCACCCTGCGTCGAGCCACGACCGGCACCACCGGGACGACCGCCGCCACCGGGACGACCGGCGAAGCCGCCGCCACCACCGGGCGCACCGCCGCCGGGACGACCACCGAAG
>JAEXEM010000312.1 GCA_023401045.1 Actinomycetes bacterium | reverse complement strand
GGCGGGGACGGTACCCGCGCCGACGTCGCCCTCGGCCGGCGGTCGGTGCCGTCGGCCGAGGTCACCCCCCCGGCTCCGCCGCCCGTGGGGCTGCCGGTGGGCCCGGACGTGCGCGCCGGCGGGTCAGTGCTCTCGTAGGGCCGCGATGAGCTCGTCCTTGCGCATGCCGGAGCGCCCGCTGATGCCGATCTCCGCGGCGCGACTACGCAGGTCGGCGACGGTCCAGTCCTCGTAGTCACCGGAGCGGCCGCCCGTGCGTCCGACGGCCGAGCGGCCGCGCGCCGCGGCGGCGTTCGCGATCCGTGCGGACTTCTCCTTGCTGTTCCCCTCGTCGCGAAGCCGCTCGTAGAGCTCGGGGTCCTTGACGCTGGGACCGGGGTCGGGTCGACGCGGCATGACCGCCTCCTCGGGACGGGACGCGCCGGTCGGTCCGGCGCACCGACCAGGGTGGCGCGGTCCGCCGAGGTCCGCACGGCGGACCGGCACGGCGGACCGGTCGTCCGTCGCGACCACGCCCGGCCCGGGCGTCGTGTCAGAGGCTGCGCAGCACGCTGACGACGCGCCCGAGCACGGCGGCCTCGTCACCGTCGATGGGGGAGTAGGCGGGGTTGTGGGGCAGCAGCCACACGTGCCCGTCGATGCGCTTGAAGGTCTTGACCGTCGCCTCGCCGTCGATCATCGCCGCGACGATCTCGCCGTTCTCCGCGACCGGCTGGCGGCGCACGACGACCCAGTCGCCGTCGCAGATCGCGGCGTCGACCATCGAGTCGCCGGCGACCTTGAGGAGGAACAGCTCACCGTCGCCGACGAGCTGCCGGGGGAGCGGGAAGACGTCCTCGACGACCTGCTCGGCGAGGATGGGACCGCCCGCCGCGATGCGTCCGACGACGGGCACGTAGGACGGCGCGGGCGCGGCGTCGCGCTCCGGGGCGTCCGGGTCGACCGCCGCCACCGGTGCCCCGAGGGCGCCGACGGAACGGGAGTCGTCGGGCTGGACGACCTCGATGGCGCGCGGCCGGTTCGGGTCGCGGCGCAGGTAGCCCTTGCGCTCGAGCGCCGTCAGCTGGTGCTTGACGCTCGACGGGCTCGTGAGCCCGACGGCGTCGCCGATCTCGCGCATGCTCGGCGGGTAGCCCCGGCGCTCGACCGAGGCGCGGATGGTCTCGAGGACGAGCCGCTGGCGCGACGTCAGCCCGTCGCCCGGCAGCTCCTCGACGTCGGCCGCCGTGGTGCGGGGGGTCCGACGGGGCTCCGTCGTGGGGCCGTCCTGCACGTCCACTGCGCCTCCTGCTGTCGTCTCGGCACCCCCGTCGGCGAGGCGCGCCCGACGGCGGGTCCGGCCCGACGACCTCGTCGCGCGGTCCCGCGATGGGGTGCCGGACGGCGATGTCGGTGGTCGGTGGTCCACTCGTCGCAGGTCTCACCCTAGGTGCGCGGCTGCCGCGGATCAAACATCTGTTCGAGCGTGTCTCGACGGATGTCGGTCGCGTCTGCTAGACATCGTACAAGCGTTCGACGAACAGGTGTTCGATACCGCGAGGTGTCCGCCGGTCGGCGCGGGGAGACGCACGAGACGACGCGCGGCCGGACCGCGTGAGGGAGCACGACGAGAGGAGCCCGACATGAGCGCGACGGTCATGGCACCGGCGGTCCACGGCACGGCGAGCGGCCGGATCGTGCCCTCTGCAGCGGTGCGTCGGGCAGGGCGCGCGGCCCCAGCCACCGGCGCGCTGCGCCTCACGGCACGTGGCCGGCTCGTCGTCTGGCTCCTCGGTGCGGCGCTGGCCGTCGGGCTCGGCGGCGCGACCGCCTCCGCGCAGGCGGACGGCCCGAGCCCGGCCACGGAGGTCGAGCGCGTCGTCGTCGCCCCGGGGCAGACGATGTGGGGGATCGCCGCGGCGATCGCGCTCCCGGGCGAGGACGTGCGTGACGTCGTCCAGGAGCTCGTCACCCTCAACCAGCTGTCGACCGCGGGGCTCATGGCAGGTCAGACGATCGTCGTCCCGGTGCGCTGACGCGGGCGTCCGGACGGGCGCGGTGGCGCCGGGGCGGTGCGAGCGGCGTGCCCCGCAGGCGGGTGTTGCGACGGGTCCCGTGACGGCCTACCGTCACGAGGGTCCGTCCCACCCGCGACCGCCAGACGTGCGGTCGGGTGCGACGCCCATCGACCGGTACCGCCGAGAGGTCCGCTGTGCACTGTCCGTTCTGCCGGCACCCGGACTCGCGTGTCGTCGACTCCCGCACCTCCGACGACGGAGCGTCCATCAGGCGGCGCCGGCAGTGCCCGAGCTGCCACCGCCGGTTCACGACCATCGAGACAGCGAGCCTGTCCGTCGTCAAGCGCTCCGGTGCCACCGAGCCGTTCAGCCGGGAGAAGATCGCCAACGGCGTGCGCAAGGCGTGCCAGGGCCGGCCCGTGAGCGAGGACGACCTCGCCCTCCTCGCGCAGAAGGTCGAGGAGAACCTGCGTGCTGCCGGCTCCGCCGAGCTCGACGCCTACGACATCGGCCTCGCGATCCTCGGCCCGCTCCGTCAGCTCGACGAGGTCGCCTACCTCCGCTTCGCGAGCGTCTACCAGGCGTTCGACTCCCTCGAGGACTTCGAGTCCGCGATCAACGGGCTGCGTGCCGAGCGTGCGGGCGCGGCGGACGCGGACGGCGCCGCCCGCAGCGCGGCGGACGCCTGACGGCCGCCCACCCACCGGGCAATGACCTTGCGTCGCCTCGCCGCCACGGGTGACGCTGACGAGGGACGAGAGAAGAGGACGGACCCATGAGCACGAAGGACGAGAGCTCGCCCGTGAGCGAGGACACCAAGGAGAAGTTCCGCGAGGCGCTCGAGCGCAAGCGGGCGGCCGGGCACAAGACCGCCGAGGGCGGTCGGAACACCGGCGCCGTCCACGGCTCGGAGACCTCCGGCCCGACGCAGCGGCGCTTCCAGCGCAAGTCCGGGTCCTCCTGACGGACCGGACCGGCGGTGCGGGACCGACGTGGTCCTGCACCGCGGTGACGCGACGGCGTCGGACGCCATCGAACCGAGGGCCCCGCAGCACCGCTGCGGGGCCCTCGTCGTGCAGGTGCGTGCCGCCGGCCGCGGCGGGCGTGCGGGCCGTCGGCCGGGTCCGCGGGTGCGGTGGGCTCAGTCGAGCACGCGCAGCCGGAGCGACTCCGGACGGCCGACGAGGTCGTCGACGACACCGGGGGCGACGGGCGACGCGACGTCGGTGACGACGTAGCCGAGCTCGCCGCGCGTGGCGAGCAGCTGACCCTCGATGTTGACGCCGTGCGAGGCGAGGGTCGCGTTGATCGTCGCGAGCACGCCCGGCACGTTGCGGTGCAGGTAGGCGATGCGGTGCGCGTCCGGGCGCTGGTCGAGCGCGAGGTTCGGCAGGTTGACCGAGAGGTTCGTCGACCCGGTCGCGAGGTAGTCGCGCAGCTTGTTCGCGACGAACTGGCCGATCGCCTCCTGGGCCTCCTCCGTCGAGCCGCCGGTGTGCGGCGTGAGGATGACGTTCGGCAGGCCCTGGAGCTCGGAGACGAACGGGTCGCCTTTGCGCTTGGGCTCCTCCGGGAAGACGTCGACGGCGGCACCGGCGACGTGGCCCGCGAGGATCGCGTCGCGCAGCGCCGCGTAGTCGACGACGAAGCCGCGCGAGAGGTTGAGGAACACCGCGCCCGGACGCATCCGGGCGAACTGCTTGGCGCCGAACATGCCGGCGTTCCCCGAGCGGCCGTCGACGTGCAGCGTGACGACGTCCGCGGCCTCGAGGAGCTCGTCGAGGGTGTCCATGCGGCGCGCGTTGCCGAGGGCCAGCTTCTCGGCGGTGTCGTAGAAGACGACCGACATGCCGAGGTTCTCGGCGAGCACCGAGAGCTGGGTCCCGATGTTGCCGTAGCCGACGATGCCGAGCGTGCGTCCACGGACCTCGTGGGCGCCGGTCGCCGACTTGTTCCAGATGCCCGCGTGCATCTCCTTGTCGAGCACGCTCTGACGGCGCGTGAGGGAGATGATGTCGGCCACGGCGATCTCGACGACCGACCGGGTGTTCGAGAACGGCGCGTTGAAGACCGCGATCCCGCGCGCCGCGGCGGCGGCGAGGTCGATCTGGTTCGTACCGATGCAGAACGCACCGACGACCTCGAGGTCGGACGCGGCCTCGAGGACCGCGGCGGAGACGTGGGTCTTCGAGCGGATGCCGAGCACCTGGACGCCGGCGAGCGCCTCGACGAGCTCGGACTCGTCGAGCGCACCGGTCCGGGTGACGACGTCGAAGCCGGCGGCCTCGAGGATGGTGCGGGCGTGCGGGTGCAGGTTCTCGAGCAGCAGGGCGGTGGGCACGCTCCATGGTGCGCCTCGTCCGGCTGCCGGACCAAAGTCGTCCCGATGGGCGGGACGTCCTGGCCCGGCCCCGTCGCGCGCCGCTGCCGCCCTCAGGAGGTCTCGTCGAACCCCGCCGGCAGCGGGCGACCGTGCAGCACGTGCAGCGCCCGGGTCGGGCGCGTCATCGCGACGTAGAGGTCCCCGGCGGACGTGTCGAGCACCTCGGCCGGCTCGACGAGGACGACGACGTCGAACTCGAGGCCCTTCGCCTGCCCGGGGGTGAGGACGACGACCGGCTGCTCGAGGTCGAGCCCGGGGGCGACCGGGCGTCCGTGCGACGCGAGCGCCGCCCGCACCTGCGCGGTCCGGGCCGGGGTCGCGACGACGGCGACGCGTCCGCCTCCCGCGTCCTCGAGCTCGGCGGCGCGCTTGCCCGC
>JAEXEM010000279.1 GCA_023401045.1 Actinomycetes bacterium | reverse complement strand
GTGCCGCCCGGCCCGTCGCCGGCCCCGCCGGGCCGCGCCCGCACGACGGCCGAGCTGCGGACCGCGTGGGCGGAGTACCGGTGCGCCGAGGCGCGGATGGTGCCCGTCCGCGTGCTCAGCCACACGACCCCGGTCAACCCGCTCGCGGTCGACGCCTACACCGCGCTCGACGCCGCGCTGCGCGCCACCGGGTACCGGGCGCGTCGGACGTGGGCCTACAACTGCCGCACCATCGCCGGGACGACGGTGTCCTCGCTCCACAGCTACGGCACGGCCGTCGACGTCGACCCGGCGTGGAACCCGCACCGGCTGCGCACCACGGAGCCGGTCCGGTTCGCCACGGCAGCGACGGTCGAGGCACGGGCGGCCGAGGTCGCCGCCGGGACCGCCGACACGGTCCTCACCCCGGAGCAGGTCGCGGCGGTCGAGGCGATCAGGACCCGCGACGGTCGCCGGGTGTGGGCGTGGGGCGGGCGGTGGCGGACGTCCCACGACTCGATGCACTTCCAGGTCGACGCGACACCGGCCGAGCTCGCCACGGGGATCGACCCGGCGACGGTGCCGACCGCACCCTGACGGCCCGCGTCGTCCCGTCACCCGGGACGTGGCGTCCCGGAGTGTGACCGACGCCCACCCCGGTCCACGCCTGGGCCGGTGCCCGCGGTGCGCCAGGATGGGGGCCGTGACCGTCCCCCGCCTCACCCCCGTCCGTCCGGCATGAAGACGCCACCCTGGCTGCGCTGGCTCGACCCGCTCACGGCGATGATCCTCGCCGTCCTCGTGCTCGGGCTGCTCGTGCCCGTGCCGGAGGGGGTCGCGGTCGTCCTCGACGGCGTCCGCACCGGCGCGATCGTCCTGCTGTTCTTCCTCTACGGTGCGCGCATGCCGACCGGCGAGGTCGTCGACGGCCTCAAGCGGTTCCGGCTGCAGGGCTCGATGCTCGGCGCGACGTACCTGCTCTTCCCGGTGCTCGGCCTGCTCGTCCAGCTCCTGCCGGACGCGGTGCTCGCCGAGGACCTGCGGCGCGGTGTGCTCTACCTGTCGCTGCTGCCCTCGACGGTCCAGTCGTCGGTCGTCCTCACGTCGGTGGCGCGCGGCAACGTCGCCGGGGCGATCACCGGCGCGACGATCTCCAACGTCCTCGGGGTCGTCCTCACCCCGGTGCTCGTCGCCGTCCTCATGGGGGCCACCGGCGCCGGTCTCGACGGCGGAGCGGTCACCGGCATCCTCGTCCAGCTCCTCCTGCCGTTCGTCGTCGGGCAGGTCGCGCAGCGCTGGATCGGTCCGTGGCTGCGCCGCCACGGGAAGATCACCAAGGTGACCGACCGCGCGACGATCCTCCTCGTCGTGTTCACCGCCGTGAGCGAGGCGCAGTCGTCCGGCGCGTGGGGCGACCTCACCGTCCTCTCGCTCGTCGTGCTGCTCGTCGTGTGCGCGGTGCTGCTCGCCGTCATGCTCCTCGCCACCTGGCGCGGCGGGAAGCTGCTCGGGCTCGACCGCGGCGACCGCATCGCCCTGCTCATGTGCGGCTCGAAGAAGTCGGCGGCCACCGGTCTGCCGATGGCGGCGGTGCTCTTCTCCCCGGCGCTCGCGGCGAGCGTCGCGCTGCCGGTCATCGCGTTCCACCAGCTCCAGATCGTCGTCTGCGCCATCCTCGCCCGGCGTCTGGCCCGCGAGACCGCCTGACCGACACCGCTCCCGACGACGGGCTGCCTCCGGATCCCGGCGGCGGCCCGTCGTGCGTCGGGGGACCGTGAGGGCCGGCCCCGAGGCCGTATGGGTTCCGTGAGGACCGGTTCCGGCGGGCCGGCAGGGGAGTTGGCTCGTCGGTGCACCTCGGTCCGGGGTGCCGGGACGCCGTGCCGGCGCCCCGACCGACGTCCGGGAGCCCCTCGTGCTCGACCTCCTCCACGTGCTCGGCGCCACCGCCGGGCTCGCGCTCGCCGCCCTCGCCCGGGGGGTGGAACGGCTGTGACGGTCATCGCCGCCGCCGCCGTCGTCCTCGGGATCGCGGCCGTCGTCTACCTCGTCGTCGCGCTCGTCGCCCCGGACCGGTTCTCGTGACCGCCCTCCACGCGGCGCTCGCGCTGGGCGTCGTCGTCCTCGTCCTCGCCGCGGCGTACCGGCCGCTCGGCGACCACATGGCCCGCGTCCTGTCGACCGACCGGGACACCTGGGCCGAGCGGCTCGTCTACCGCGTCCTCGGGGTCGACCCGCGCGCGGAGCAGACGCCCGCGGCGTACCTGCGCGGCGTGCTCGCGCTGTCGGCCGTCTCGCTCGTCGTGCTCTACCTGCTGCAGCGCGCGCAGCCGCTGCTGCCGTGGTCGTTCGGGCTGCCCGGCCCGAGCGAGCACCTCGCGTTCAACACCGCCGCGTCCTTCGTCACCAACACGAACTGGCAGTCCTCCTCGCCGGAGCTGACGTTCGGGCACACGGTCCAGGTCGCCGGGCTCGTCGTGCAGAACTTCCTCTCCGCCGCGGTGGGCATCGCCGTCGCGGTGGCGCTCGTGCGGGGCTTCGCGCGGCGTCGCAGCGGCACGCTCGGCAACGTGTGGGTCGACGTCGTGCGCGTCTGCGGGCGGGTCCTCCTGCCGCTGTCGGTCGTCGCGGCGCTCGTGCTCGTCCTCGGCGGCGTCGTGCAGAACCTCGCCGCCCCGACCGACGTGACGACGCTCGCCGGCGGCACCCAGACGATCCCCGGCGGACCGGTCGCCTCGCAGGAGGCGATCAAGCTCCTCGGCACGAACGGCGGCGGGTTCTTCAACGTCAACTCCGCGCACCCGTTCGAGAACCCGACGGTGTGGACGAACCTCCTCGAGATCGTCCTCATGCTCCTCGTGCCGGTCGCGCTGCCGCGCACCTTCGGGCGCCTGGTCGGCGACGACCGGCAGGGCTACGCGGTCCTCGCGGTGATGGCCGGGCTGTTCACCGTGTCGTTCGCGGTGGCCGTCGCACTCGAGACCGGTGCCTCCGGGGCCGCGCCGCAGCTCGCGGGCGCGGCGATGGAGGGCAAGGAGACGCGGTTCGGCGTCCTGTGGTCCGTCCTCTTCGGGTCGGTGAGCACCGCGACCTCGACGGGGGCGGTCAACTCGATGCACGACTCGTGGACCGCGCTCGGCGGCATGATGCCGATGCTCAACATGATGCTCGGCGAGGTCGCCCCCGGCGGCGTCGGGTCGGGGCTCTACGGGATGCTCGTCCTCGCGGTCGTCGCGGTGTTCGTCGCGGGGCTGCTCGTCGGGCGGACGCCGGAGTACCTCGGCAAGAAGATCGGCCGGCGCGAGATGACCCTCGCGAGCCTCTACCTGCTCGTCACGCCGGTGCTCGTCCTCACCGCCACCGCGCTGAGCTTCGCGATCCCGCCGGTGCGGGCGTCGGTCGTGGGGGAGTCCATCGCGAACCCGGGCGTCCACGGGCTGTCCGAGGTGCTCTACGCCTTCACGTCCGCGGCGAACAACAACGGGTCGGCGTTCGCCGGGCTCACGGCTGCGACCCCGTGGTTCGACACCACGCTCGGTGTCGTCATGCTCCTCGGCCGGTTCGTGCCGATCGTCCTCGTCCTCGGGCTCGCGGGCTCGCTCGCCCGGCAGGACGCCGTGCCCGCCACCGCGGGCACCCTCCCGACGCACCGGCCCCTGTTCGTCGGGATGCTCGCCGGTGTCGTCGTGCTCCTCACCGCCCTCACCTACCTCCCCGTGCTCGCGCTCGGTCCCCTCGCAGAAGGGCTGGTCTGACCGTGTCCTCGCTCCTCGAACGTCCCCGTCCCGCCACCGAGCGCCGCACCGCGGCACAGACCCCCGCCGGTGCGTTCGGCTGGCCCCAGGTCGCCGCGGCGCTGCCCGGCGCGGTCCGCAAGCTCGACCCGCGCACGCTGTGGCGCAACCCCGTCATCCTCCTCGTGTGGGCGGGCGCGGCGCTGACGACGGCCGTCGCCGTCGCGGAGCCGTTCCTCGGCGGTCCGCAGCCGTCGGGCGGGGCGCCCGTGCCGACGGCCTTCAC
>JAEXEM010000262.1 GCA_023401045.1 Actinomycetes bacterium | reverse complement strand
GTGTCGAGGCTGATCCCGGCGAGCAGCGCGACGCCCGCCGCGGCGACGGCGATGGCGGCCCGGTCGCGCCAGCCGCGTCCCGTCACCGCCGCGACCGCGACCGGGCCGAGGAACTCGATGGCGACGGCGGTGCCGAGCGGCAGGTGCTCGATCGCGACGTAGAAGGTGACGTTCATCGTGGCGAGCACGACGCCGAAGAGCACGGTGACGCCCAGCCGGCGGCCGCGCCACAGCTCGCGCACCCGCCACGGGCGACGCCACGCCAGCAGCACGACGGCGGCGACCGCGACGCGCAGCCACGCGACCGTGGCGGCGGGCAGCACGGTGAACAGGCCGACCGCGAGGGCCGCGCCGAGGTACTGCGTCAGCCCGGAGAGGACGAACAGCAGCGGGGCGGGCACCGCGTCAGGCTACGACGCGCGCCCGCCCCGCGCGGTCTCACCCCTTGACCGACCCGGCGAGCAGCCCGCGCACGAAGTACCGCTGGAGCGCGAGGAAGACGATCGCGGGCACGAGGATCGAGACGAACGCCCCGGCCGAGAGCAGGAACCACTGGGAGCCGCGCGTCCCGGTGAGGTTGAACAGCGCGACCGTCATCGGCGCGACCTGGTTCGACGAGCCGGCGAACGTGAGCGCGACGAGCAGGTCGTTCCACACCCAGAGGAACTGGTAGATCCCGAACGCCGCGAGCGCCGGCTTGAGCAGCGGCAGCATGAGCCGGAAGAACACGGTGACGTGCGCGGCGCCGTCGACGCGCGCCGCCTCGATGAGCTCGCCGGGGATCTCCCGCATGAAGTTGTGCAGCAGGAAGACGGCGAGCGGCAGGCCGAACATCGTGTGCGAGATCCACACCGCCCAGAACGTGCCCGCGATGCCGATGTCCGCGTAGAGCGTGAGCAGCGGGATGAGCGTCACCTGGATGGGGACGACCTGCAGCGCGAACACCCCGACGAACAGCGCGTCACGACCGGGGAACCTCATCCACGCGAACGCGTACGCCGCGAGCGTCGCGAGGAAGACGGGCAGGAGGACCGACGGGATCGTGATGACGACCGAGTTGACGACGAACGGCAGCAGCGACTGCGAGGAGTCGACGGCGAGCACCGTCTGGTAGTTCTCGAGCGTGAAGTTCGGGTTGCCGACGACCGTCCACCAGCCGGAGCTGTTGATGTCCTCGACCGGTCGGAACGAGGTGACGAGCAGCCCGAGCGTCGGCACGGTCCACAGGGCGGCGAGCACGATCGCGGCGACCGTCGCCCACGGCGAGGCGAGGCGGCGCTTCGTCGCACGCAGCGTCGCCGCGACGTCACCGCGGCCGGTGCCGTCGCCGGCGGGGGCGAGGACCTGCGGTGGCTGCGGTGTCGTCGTCATCGTTCCTCCGCCTGTCGCAGCTGCCGGACGTTGTAGACGATGATCGGGACGACGAGGACGAACAGCAGGACCGCGAGCGCGGCACCCAGCCCCTGGTTCCCCGCGGTGAAGCTCTGCGTGTAGAACTCGTTGGCGACGACGCTCGTGCCGTAGAGACCGCCCGTCATCGTTCGGACGATGTCGAAGACCTTGAGGCAGCCGATGGCGATCGTCGTGAGGACGACGACGAGCGTCGGGCGGATGACCGGCACGGTGACGAACCGGAACAGCTGGCGCGCGTTGACCCCGTCGAGGCGCGCGGCCTCGGTGATGTCGGTCGGGATGGCCTTGATCGCCGCCGAGAGGATCGTCATGGCGAACCCGGCCTGGATCCAGATCATGACGACGATGAGGAAGAACGTGTTCCACGGCTGGTTGAGCAGGAACTGCTGCGGCGAGCCGCCGAGCCAGACGATCACCTGGTTGAGCAGGCCGATCTGCTCGGGGTTGTTCGCGAGGGTGCGGTCGTGCACCCGGTACTCGTAGACGAACCGCCAGATGATCGACGCCCCGACGAACGAGATCGCCATCGGCAGGAAGATGAGCGCCTTCGCGGCGGCCTCGCCCCGCGCGCCGTTGACCCAGATCGCGTAGAGCAGCCCGACGACCGTCGCGACCACCGGCGTGACGAGCACCCACAGCACCGTGTTGCGCAGCACGAGCAGCTGGTCGGACGAGGAGAAGATCGCCGTGTAGTTGGCGACCCCGATGAAGGTCGACCCTGCGGCGTCGTACAGCGACCGGACCATCGTGCGGCCCGCGGGGTACACGAGCCCGATGAGGATGAGCAGCACCGTGGGGCCGACGAAGAACCACGCGACGCGGCGGGCGCCGCGGCGTTCGAGCAACGACACGACGAGCAGGACGAGGCCGATCGCCGCGGCGAACACCGCGAGCGCCAGCACCATCGCCACGAGCTTGTCGGCGACGTTCATCGCACCTCCCTGGGGGGCGGACGGCGGACGACGGACGACGGGCGGCGTCCCCGGGGCCCCACCGGGCCCCGGGGACGCTCACCTCACGAGCTCGGCCAGGCGGCCTCGATCTTCGTGAGGGTCTCCTCCGTCGACTGGCCCGTGATCCAGGCCGTGGACTCCCGCCAGAACGCACCCGACCCGACCGCCGCGGGCATCTGGTCGGAGCCGTCGAACCGGAACTCCGAGGCGGGGTCGAGCAGGATCTTCGCGGAGAGCTGGTCGATGGGGTTGACGAGGTTGTCGGTGTCCAGGCCCTTGTTGGCCGTGATCCAGCCGCCGCCGGTCTCGTCGGACGACGCCTTCGCCTTGGCGTTGGCCCACGCGTCGGTCGACCAGAACTCCTGCAGCGCCTGCACCTCGGGGCGGTCGGAGAACGCGACGACGAACTCACCGGCGCCGAGCACGGGCTTGGTGTCGGTGGTCTTGGCCGGCAGGTAGAAGGCGAAGACGTCACCGTCCTCGGACACGTCCGTGCCCTCGGGGAAGTTCGCCGCGTAGAACGAGGCCTGCCGGTGCAGCGAGCACTGGTCGTCGAGGATCGGCAGCCCGGCGTCCTGGAACGCGGTCGTGGCGATCGTCGAGACGTCGCCGAAGCCGCCGTTCACGAAGTCGGGGTTCTTGAGGTACGTGCCGACCATGTCGAGCGCCTCGGTGGGCACCTCGGAGTTGAACGCGATCTGGTGGGAGACCCACTGGTCGTAGACGTCGGGCCCGCCGACACGCAGGACCATGTCCTCCATCCAGTCGGTGAGCGGCCAGCCGGTGGCCTCACCGGAGGCGATGCCCGCGCACCACGGCTTGTTGTTGCCGTCCGCCGCGATCTGCTCGGTGAGCGCCATGAGGTCGTCGAGCGTCTCGGGGACGTCGTACCCGTTGTCCTTGAACTGCGACGGGGAGTACCAGACGAGCGACTTGACGCTGGCACCGGACGGCGCGGCGTAGAACGTGCCGTCGACCGTGCCGAGCTTCTTCCAGGACTCGCCGAACCACTTGTCGACGTTCGCCGCAACGGCGTCGGGGGCGGCCTTGACCGTGCCCGTCCCGACGAGCTGGGCGAGCAGGCCGGGCTGCGGGACGACCGCGATGTCCGGCGGGTTGCCGGCCTGGGCGCGGACGAGGATCTGCTGCTCGAACTGCTTGTCGGCCTGGTAGTCGACCTTGGCACCCGTGCACTTCTCGAAGCCCTGGAAGGACGTCCGGTACGGCCCGTCCTCGGGGGCGACGATGCCCGCGTAGATCGTGATCGTCTTGCCGGACAGGTCGCCGTACTGGTCGAAGTCCGCGCAGTCGACCTCCTGGGCGCTGGCCGATCCGCTGCCCCCGGGTGTCCCGCCCTCACCGGTGGTGCAGGCCGCCAGCGCGAGGGCGGCCAGGGCCGCTCCCGCCGTCACGGTGACGGCACGCTTGCGCATCTTCATCGCTCCCCCAACGTCGTCGTTGCCTGAGATGTCCGCGCTGTCGACCCAACGCCGTCGAAGGTGAGGGCGCAAGCCGAATCACCCGACGATTTGGTCACGATTCGGTCACACCCGGAGCAACACGCCGTGACGGCACCTACCGGACGCGCGCAGACGCCGGGCGGACCGCAGAACGGACGGGCCGGAGGCCGGAAGGGGAGGGCCGGGTCAGGCGAGGACGCGGCGCAGCACGGCGACGGCGCCGTCGTCGTCGATCGTGCCCGTCACCTCGTCGGCCGCGGCACGCACCTGCTCGCTCGCGTGGCCCATCGCCACGCCGCAGGCCGCCCAGCGGAGCATCTCGACGTCGTTGTGGCCGTCACCGACGGCGAGCGTCTCGTGCGGCTCGACACCGAGCGCGCGGCGCACCTCCTCGAGCGCGCTCGCCTTGCTCACCCCGCCCGGGGTGAGGTCGAGCCAGGCCGACCACCCGACGGCGTAGCTCACCTCGTGCAGGCCGACGCGCTCGACGAGCGCGTGGAACTCCTCGGGGGTGCTGCGCGGGGCCCGGATGACGACGCGGGTCGCCGGGGCCGACGCGAGCTCCTCGAACGGCACGACCGTGTGCTCGCCGCTCAGCTCCTCGGCGGGGAAGGGCGCCGACACCCGGAAGCCCACACCGAGGTCCTCGACGGCGAAGAGCGCGTCGGGCAGCTCGAGGGCGAGGGCCTGGAGCGCAGGGGCCGGGTCGAACGTCACGGTGTCGACGAGGACGTACCCGGCGTCCTCGTCGGGGTCGAGGCGCGCGGTCACCGCACCGTTCGAGCACACGAGCCAGCCGGAGGTGAGCCCGAGGTCGAGCGCGACCGCGGCCGCCGAGTGCACGGCGCGGCCCGTCGACAGCACGACGTGGACACCCTTCTCGTCCAGCGCACGCACGGCCTCGCGCACCTGCGGGGAGATGACCCCGTCGTAGGACATGAGGGTGCCGTCGACGTCGAGCGCGACGAGCCGGGTGCGCCTCACCGCACCGGCTCCAGGACCTCCAGGCCACCGAGGTACGGGCGCAGCCCCTCCGGCACGCGCACCGACCCGTCGGCCTGCTGGTGGTTCTCGAGGATCGCGACGATCCAGCGCGTCGTGGCGAGCGTGCCGTTGAGCGTCGCGACGGTCCGCATGCCGTCCTCGGTGCGCTCGCGCACCCCGAGGCGGCGGGCCTGGAACGTCGTGCAGTTGGAGGTCGACGTCACCTCCATCCAGCGCTGCTGGCTGGGCAGCCACGCCTCGCAGTCGAACTTGCGCGCGGCGCTGCTGCCGAGGTCGCCGGCCGCGGTGTCGATGACGCGGTACGGCAGGTCGACGAGCGCGAGCATCTCCTTCTCCCAGCCGAGGATCCGGCGGTGCTCCTCGGCCGCGTCCTGCGGGCGGGTCCAGACGAACGCCTCGACCTTGTGGAACTGGTGGACCCGGATGATGCCGCGGGTGTCCTTGCCGTACGAGCCGGCCTCGCGCCGGTAGCAGGCGCTCCACCCGGCGTACCGCAGCGGCCCGTCCGACAGGTCGAGGATCTCCCCCGAGTGGAACCCGGCGAGCGCGACCTCGCTCGTGCCGACGAGGTAGAGGTCGTCGGCCTCGAGCCGGTAGATCTCGTCCGCGTGGGCGCCGAGGAACCCGGTCCCGGCCATGATCTCGGGCTTGACGAGCGTCGGGGTGATCGTCGGTGTGAAGCCGTGGCGCGTGGCGAGGTCCATCGCGGCGTTGAGCAGCGCGAGCTCGAGCCGGGCGCCGACGCCGGTGAGGAAGTAGAACCGCGAGCCCGAGACCTTGGCACCGCGCTCGGTGTCGATCGCGCGCAGCCCCTCGCCGAGGTCGAGGTGGTCCTTGACGACGAAGTCCGGGCCGTACTCCGCGGCGAGGTCCCGCGGCGTGCCGACGTGCTCGAGGACGACGTAGTCGTCCTCCCCGCCGCTGGGGACCCCGTCCTCGATGACGTTGCCGATGCGCCGGGTGAGCTCGGCGGCGCGGGCCTCGGCGGCGTCCGCGTCGGCCTGCAGCGCCTTGACGCGCGCGGCGAGCTCCTTGGTGTGCGCGAGCAGCGCCTGCTTCTCCTCGCCGGTGGCCTGCGCGACCTTCTTGCCGAGCGACTTCTGCTCGGCGCGCAGCGTCTCGAACTCCTGGAGCGCGGAGCGGCGGCGCGCGTCCGCGTCGAGCACCTCGTCGACGAGGTGGGGGTCCTCGCCGCGCGCCACCTGGCTGGCACGCACGACGTCCGGGTCCTGACGCAGGAGCTGCAGATCGATCACCCCTCGACCCTACCGACCCGGCGCCGTCCGGACCCTCGCATTGCCTGCAGCAGGCACCCGTGCCCCCTCGCCCCCGCCGCCGATCTGCGGCGACGCCCCGGCACCCGTAGATTCCCGCCATGACCTGGGTGGAGTGGGTGGCCGTCGTCGCCGGGGTGCTCGCGCTCCTCGCGCTCGCGCTGGGGCTGTGGGTGTGGACGCAGCAGCGCCGGATCCGGACGCGGCTCGCGCCGATCGTGCCCGCGATCGCGTCGACGTCGGAGCCCACGCGCGGGAAGCTCGTCGCGTTCGTCGCCAACCCGTCGAAGCCGGACGTGCCGGACCTGCGCGCCGAGGTGCGCAAGGCCGCCGCCGCGCAGTACCTGCCGGAGCCGCTGTGGTTCGAGACGACCGTCGAGGACCCGGGCGTCGGGCAGGCGCGCGCCGCGGTCGAGGCC
>JAEXEM010000252.1 GCA_023401045.1 Actinomycetes bacterium | reverse complement strand
GGCCTCGACCGTGCCGCGGCGTCCGTGCGCGTCGCCGGCAGCGTGCTCGTCACCGTCGCCGTCCTCACGGGGACGGTGGCCCCGGACGCGCTGCGCGAGCACGGGCACGACGTGGCCGCGGTCCTCCTGCTCGTCGCGCTCGTCGCCGTCGTGCTCGTCCATGGCTTCCGGGCCCGGGCCGTGTCGGCCCGCTGGGCCGCGGCGTACTCGACGCTCGGAGCGGCACAGCTCCTCACGCTGGCGGCGGTCGTCGCCCTGCACCTGCTCACGCCCGGACGCGTCGCCGTCGTGCTCACCGTCGAGGCCGCGCTCGTCGGCCTGTTCGCGCTCTACTGGGTCCTCGAGACCGTCGAGCGCTGGCGGTCCGACGCCCCTCTCGTCGCCGACGGGCCCGCCCGCCCCTCCGGCACCTGACGCGCCCGGCACGGCCCCGGACGCGACGACGGCCGCCACCCGGGTGCGGGTGGCGGCCGTCGCAGCGACAGATACTCAGGCGACGCGGGTCCGCGCCGTCTCCTCGTCACCGATCTTGTGGACGACGACGGTGTTCGTCGAGCCGACGACGCCGACCGGGGTGCCGGCGACGACGACGACGTAGTCGCCGACCTCGGCCAGACCGTTGGCACGGAGCGTCTGGTCGACCTGCGTCACCATCGAGTCGGTGTCCTCGACCTTGGGCACCTGGTACGTCTGGACGCCCCACGACAGGGACAGCACGTTGCGCACCTGCTCCTCCGGCGTGAACGCCAGCAGCGGGATCGGCGAACGCAGACGCGACATCCGGCGCGCGGAGTCACCCGACTGCGTGAACGTCACGAGGTACTTCACGCCGATGCGCTCACCGATCTCGGCGGCCGCACGGGTGATCGCGCCACCGCGGGTCGAGGGCACGGAGCCGAGCGGGGCGATGCGCTCGCGACCGAGCTGCTCGGTGCTCTCGATGATGCGGGCCATCGTGCGGACGGCCTCGATCGGGTAGTCGCCGACGCTCGTCTCGCCCGAGAGCATGACCGCGTCCGCACCGTCGAGCACGGCGTTGGCGCAGTCCGACGCCTCGGCGCGCGTCGGGCGCGGGCTCGTGATCATCGACTCGAGCACCTGGGTGGCGACGATGACCGGCTTGGCGTTCCGACGGGCGAGCTCGACGGCACGCTTCTGGACGAGCGGCACCTGCTCGAGCGGCAGCTCGACGCCGAGGTCACCGCGGGCCACCATGATGCCGTCGAACGCCTGGACGATCTCGTTGAGGTTCTCGACGGCCTGCGGCTTCTCGATCTTGGCGACGACCGGGACGATCCGGCCCTCCTCCTCCATGATCCGGCGCACGTCGTCGTAGTCGGCCGCGGTGCGGACGAACGACAGCGCGATGAGGTCCGCGCCGACGTTGAGGGCCCAGCGCAGGTCCTCCTCGTCCTTCTCGCTCATGGCCGGGACGGAGACCGCCACGCCGGGGAGGTTGAGGCCCTTGTTGTTCGACACCGGGCCCGGGACCTCGACGCGCGTGACGACGTCGTTGCCCTCGACGGCCGTGACGCGCACGAGCACCTTGCCGTCGTCGATGAGGATCGGGTCACCGGGCTTGACGTCGCCCGGCAGGCCCTTGAACGTCGTCGAGACGCGCTCCTTGGTGCCCTCGACGTCGTCGGTCGTGATCGTGAAGACGTCACCGACGGCGAGCTCGTGCTTCTCCTCGATGAAACGGCCGAGCCGGATCTTCGGGCCCTGGAGGTCGACGAGGACGGCGACCGAGCGGCCCGACGCCTTCGCCGCGGCGCGCACGTTGTCGTACACCCGCTTGTGCACCTCGGTGTCGCCGTGGCTGCGGTTGAGACGGGCGACGTCCATCCCCGCGTCGACGAGTGCCTGGACCTGCTCCGGCGACTCCGTCGCGGGTCCGATGGTGCAGACGATCTTGGCTCTACGCATGTCTCGAGACTAAGCCTTCCTTGATTTCGGCCGCAGGCCGGACGTCCCGGTCGCGGAACCCGACCTGCGGGTACGCGCCCGGGAGGGTCGATGGGAGTTGTGCATCACGGGCGGAGCGCGACGGTGCTCGCCGAGACGGGTGCGGGCAGCTCGGTGGTGCCCGACAGGTAGGCGTCGACGGCCGCCGCGGCCGCCCGGCCCTCCGCGATGGCCCAGACGACGAGCGACTGGCCACGGCCTGCGTCGCCGGCCACGAACACCCCGGGCACGTCGGTCGAGAAGTCCTCGGACCGCGCCAGGGCGCCGCGCGACGCCACCTCGAGACCCAGCTGCTCGGTGACGACGTCCGTCTCCGGGCCGGTGAAGCCCATGGCGACGAGCACGAGGTCGGCCGGGATGTCCCGCTCGGTGCCGGGCGTGGGCACGCGGCGACCGTCGGGCAGGTACTCCGTCGTCGCGACGCGCAGCGCTCGCACGTGCCCGGCGTCGTCGCCCTCGCCACCGAGGAACGCGACGGTCGACGCGAGGTAGTCGCGCTCGCCGCCCTCCTCGTGCGAGGACGAGACCTCGAAGAGCACGGGGTCGGTGGGCCACGGCTGGTCCGCGGGGCGCTCGGTCGGTGGCGTCCGGCCGATGGCGAGCGTCGTCACGGACGCGGCCTGCTGCCGCAGCGCGGTGCCGAGGCAGTCGGAACCGGTGTCGCCGCCGCCGATGATGACGACGTGCTTGCCGGTCGCCGTGATCTGGTCGGCGACCTCCTTGCCCGCCGCGACGGCGTTCGCCTGGTGGAGGTAGTCCATCGCGACGTGGACGCCCTCGAGCTCCAGCCCGGGGACGCGCAGCATGCGCGGCACGGTGGCGCCGGTGGCGACGACGATCGCGTCGTACCGGGCCTGGAGCTGCGCCCACGTGACGTCCTTGCCGACCTCGACACCCGCACGGAACCGGGTGCCCTCGGCACGCATCTGCTCGAGTCGGCGCTCGACGTGGACCTTCTCGAGCTTGAAGTCCGGCACGCCGTAGCGCAGCAGGCCGCCGATCTCGTCGTCGCGCTCGTAGACCGCGACGGTGTGCCCGGCACGGGTGAGCTGCTGGGCGGCCGCGAGGCCCGCCGGCCCGGACCCGACGACGGCGACGGTGTGGCCGGTGAGCCGCTGCGGCACCTGCGGGGTGACGAGACCGCGGGCGAACGCCTCGTCGATGATCGAGACCTCGACGTTCTTGATCGTCACCGGGGGCTGGTTGATGCCGAGCACGCAGCTCGACTCGCACGGCGCCGGGCAGATGCGCCCTGTGAACTCGGGGAAGTTGTTCGTCGCGTGCAGGCGGTCGATCGCGTCGGACCACTGCCCGCGCCACACGAGGTCGTTCCACTCGGGGATGAGGTTCCCCAGCGGGCACCCGTTGTGGCAGAACGGGATGCCGCAGTCCATGCAGCGCCCGGCCTGCTCCTTGAGGAACGGCTGACCGTCCTCGAGGTGCTCGTGCACGTCCTTCCAGTCCCGCAGGCGCACCTCGACGGGCCGGTTCGGCGGGAGCTCACGCTCCCGCACCTTGAGAAAACCGCGAGGGTCAGCCACGGGCCACCTCCAGGATCTGGTCCCACACGCCCGGGGCGCTCGGGTCGAGGCCGTCGGCCTCGGCCTGGGCGAGCGCACGACGGACGCGGGCGTACTCGGTCGGCAGCAGCCGGGTGAAGCGGGAGCGGGTGCGCCCGGGCTCGGCGAGCAGCTCCTCGGCGACCGGTGAGCCGGTCTCCTCGGCGTGCCGCCGCAGCAGGCTCGTGACGAGCTCCCAGTCCTCGTCGTCGAGCGGATCGAGCGCCAGCTCCTTGGCGGCGAGCGCGTCGGTGTTGACGAGGGCCGGCCGCAGGTCGAGCACGTACGCCGTGCCGCCGGACATGCCCGCACCGAGGTTCCGGCCGGTGCGCCCGAGCACGAGCACCGTCCCGCCGGTCATGTACTCGCACGCGTGGTCCCCCACGCCCTCGACGACGAGCGTGGCGCCGGAGTTCCGGACGCCGAAGCGCTCGCCGACCAGGCCGCGCAGGAAGATCTCACCGCTCGTCGCGCCGTACCCGATGACGTTGCCGGCGATGACGTTGTGCTCGCTCGACAGCACCGAGCTGCGGGACGGACGGACGACGAGCCGGCCGCCGGACAGGCCCTTGCCGACGTAGTCGTTCGCGTCGCCGAAGAGCCGCAGCGTGACGCCGCGCGGCACGAACGCCCCGAAGGACTGGCCCGCCGAGCCGGTGAGCGTGACGTCGATGGTGTCGTCCGGCAGGCCGGTGCCGCCGTGGCGGCGCGTGACCTCGTGGCCGAGCATCGTGCCCACCGTGCGGTTGACGTTGCGCACCGGCAGGTCGATCCGGACGGGCTCACCGCGCTCGAGCGCGTCGGACGCCAGGGAGATGAGCCGGTTGTCGAGCGCCCGCTCGAGACCGTGGTCCTGCTCCCGCACGTGGTGCAGGGCCGAGCCCGGCTTGGGCTGCGGCACCGCGAGGACCGGCCCGAGGTCGAGCCCCTCGGCCTTCCAGTGGTCGACGGCCGCGCGCGTGTCGAGCATCTCGACGTGGCCGACGGCCTCCTCGATCGAGCGGAAGCCGAGTGCCGCGAGGTGCTCGCGCACCTCCTGCGCGATGAACTCGAAGAACGTGACGACGAACTCCGGCTTGCCCGTGAACCGGGCCCGCAGCTCGGGGTTCTGCGTCGCGACGCCGACGGGACAGGTGTCGAGGTGGCAGACGCGCATCATGACGCAGCCCGACACGACGAGCGGCGCCGTCGCGAAGCCGAACTCCTCCGCCCCGAGCAGCGCGCCGATGACGACGTCGCGGCCGGTCTTCAGCTGGCCGTCGACCTGGACGACGACGCGGTCGCGCAGGTCGTTGAGGACGAGCGTCTGCTGGGTCTCGGCCAGGCCGATCTCCCAGGGCGTGCCGGCGTGCTTGAGCGACGTCAGCGGGCTCGCACCCGTCCCGCCGTCGTGCCCCGAGATGAGCACGACGTCGGAGTGGGCCTTCGCCACGCCCGCCGCGACCGTCCCGACACCGAACTCGCTCACGAGCTTGGTGTGGATCCGCGCACGCGGGTTCGCGTTCTTCGCGTCGTGGATGAGCTGCGCGAGGTCCTCGATCGAGTAGATGTCGTGGTGCGGCGGCGGCGAGATGAGCCCGACGCCGGGCGTCGAGTGACGCGTCCTGGCGACCCACGGGTACACCTTGTGGCCCGGCAGCTGACCGCCCTCACCGGGCTTGGCACCCTGCGCGAGCTTGATCTGGATGTCGTCGGCGAACGTGAGGTACTCGCTCGTCACACCGAAGCGGCCGGAGGCGATCTGCTTGACGGCCGAGCGACGCCGCGGGTCGTGCAGGCGCTCGGGGTCCTCACCGCCCTCACCGGTGTTCGACTTGCCGCCGAGCTCGTTCATCGCGATGGCGAGCGTCTCGTGCGCCTCGGCCGAGATCGAGCCGTACGACATCGCCCCGGTGCTGAACCGCTTGACGATCTCGCTCACCGGCTCGACCTCGTCGATCGGCACCGGCGGGCGCGCGCCCTCCTTGAACTGCAGCAGGCCGCGCAACGTCATGAGGCGCTCGGACTGCTCGTCGACGCGCTTGGTGTACTCGCGGAAGACGTCCATCTGACGCGTGCGCGTCGAGTGCTGCAGCCGGAACACCGTCTCGGGGTCGAAGAGGTGCTCCTCGCCGCCGCGACGCCACTGGTACTCCCCACCCTCGGCGAGCCGCTTGTGGGCCTGGCGGTTGCCGCTCGCCGGGTAGGCGTCGGCGTGCCGGGCGGCGACCTCCGCGGCGATGACGTCGAGGCCGATCCCCCCGAGCCGGCTCGTCGTCCCGGTGAAGTACCGGTCGACGAGTGCGTGGGACAGGCCGATCGCCTCGAACACCTGCGCGCCGCGGTACGACGCGATCGTCGAGATGCCCATCTTCGACATGACCTTGAGGACGCCCTTGCCGAGCGCCTTGATGAGGTTGGCGACGGCCTTCTCGGGCGCGACGTCGAGGTAGCCGCTGCGCGCGAGGTCCTCGACCGTCTCCATGGCGAGGTACGGGTTGACCGCGGCGGCGCCGTAGCCGATGAGCAGCGCGACGTGGTGCACCTCGCGCACGTCGCCCGCCTCGACGACGAGCGAGATCTGCGTGCGGGTGTGGCGGCGCAGCGTGTGGTGGTGCACCGCCGACAGCAGCAGGAGCGACGGGATCGGCGCGAGGTCGGCGTCGGAGTTGCGGTCGGACAGCACGAGGAAGCTGACGCCGTCCTCGATGGCCCGGTCGACCTCGGCGAAGATCTCCTCGAGGCGCTTCTCGAGCGCCGCGCCGCCACCGTCGACCTTGTAGAGCCCCCGGATGATCGTCGACCGGAAGCCCAGCGAGGGCTCCTTGGCGATGTGGACGATCTTGGCGAGCTGGTCGTTGTCGATGACCGGGAACGACAGCCTGATCTTGCGCGCGTGCTCGGGACCGTCGACGAGGAGGTTCGGCTCGGGTCCGATCGCGCCGCCGATGGACGTGACGAGCTCCTCGCGGATGGCGTCCAGCGGCGGGTTCGTCACCTGCGCGAACATCTGCGTGAAGTAGTCGAACAGCAGGCGCGGACGCTTGGAGAGCACGGCGACGGGGGTGTCGGAGCCCATCGCACCGAGCGGTTCGGCGCCGGTCGCGGCCATCGGCGTGAGGAGGACCTTGAGCTCCTCCTCGGTGTACCCGAACGCGCGCTGACGACGGCGCACCGACGCCGCCGAGTGCGCGACGTGCTCGCGCTCCGGCAGCTGCGAGAGGTGGACGACGTTCTCCTCGACCCACGTGCCGTAGGGGCGCTGGGCGGCGAGCTGGGCCATGACCTCCTGGTCGGCGACGATCCGGCCCTGGCCGGTGTCGACGAGGAAGAACAGACCGGGCTCGAGACGGCCCTTGGCGACGATCGACGCCGGGTCGAGGTCGAGCACACCCGCCTCCGACGCGCACACGACGAGCCCGTCCTCGGTCACCCAGTACCGCCCGGGGCGCAGCCCGTTGCGGTCCTGCACGGCGCCGATGAGCGTGCCGTCGGTGAACGTCATCGCGGCGGGGCCGTCCCACGGCTCCATGAGCGTCGAGTGGTACTCGAAGAACGCCCGGGTCGCCGGGTCCATCTGGGCGTGGTTCTCCCAGGGCTCCGGGATCATCATCATGACCGCGTGCGGCAGGGAGCGGCCGGCCAGGTGGAGGAGCTCGAGCACCTCGTCGAAGCTGCCGGAGTCGGAGCCGCCGGGCGTGCAGACCGGCAGCAGCGGGGCGAGGTCGCCGAGGAGCTCGGAGGAGAGCATGCCCTGGCGGGCCGCCATCCAGTTACGGTTCCCGCGGACGGTGTTGATCTCGCCGTTGTGGGCGATCATCCGGAACGGCTGCGCGAGCTCCCACGAGGGGAACGTGTTCGTCGAGAACCGCGAGTGCACGAGGGCGATCTCGGACGCGTACCGCGGGTCGGAGAGGTCGGCGAAGAAGGGCTCGAGCTGAGCCGTCGTCAGCATGCCCTTGTAGGCGATGGTGCGCGCCGACAGGGAGGCGAAGTAGACCCCGTGCTCGCGCTCGACGCGCTTGCGCAGGCGGTAGGCACGCCGGTCGAGCGCGATGCCGGAGAGCTCACGGGAGGGGTCCGCCACGACGAGCTGTCGGAACACCGGCATCGACGCGCGCGCCGTCGGGCCGACGAGGTCGGCGGTGACGACGACGTCCCGCCACGCGAGGACCTCGAGCTTCTCCTCGACCGCGACCGCCTCGACGGCCGCGACCGCGCGGGCGCGCTCGTCGTCGTCGACCGGCAGGAAGGCCATGCCGATCGCGTAGTAGCCGGCGGCGGGCAGCTCGGCGTCGACGACGTCGCGGAAGAACGCGTCCGGGATCTGCGTGAGGATGCCGGCCCCGTCGCCGCTGTCCTCCTCGGCGCCGACCGCACCGCGGTGGTCGAGGTTGAGCAGCGCGGTGAGGCCCGCGTCGACGATGTCGCGACCGGGCGTGCCGCGCAGGGTGGCGACCCAGGCGAAGCCGCAGGCGTCGTGCTCGGCAGCAGGGTCGTAGAGGGCGTGCCGGGTCGGCGCCACGAGGGCGCCAGGGGTCACGGGCGACGTCGACATCAGCACCGTCCTCACAGTCCCCGGGGGCGGGGCATCGCACGAACAAATAGGGTCCCGGGACGCCGTCGGCCCGTGCTTAGAGGGCGACGATACCGCCCGTCACGCGTGTCCGGTCACCGCATCCGAGCGGCGGCCGGTCTCACCTCGTGGCGTCGGTCGACGTCGCCTCGTCGTCCTGCGTCGAGGGGGGTGTCAGCAGGAGGGTCGTCTCGCGTCCGGGATGCCGGCGCCCGACCACGACGAACGCTATCAGCGCACCGAGGCCGACGAGCACGGACGTCCAGACGTTGAGCCGGAGCCCGAGGACCGTCTCGGCCGGGTCGATGCGCAGGAGCTCGATCCACAGGCGGCCGGCGGTGTAGAGCACGACGTAGAGCCAGAACACCCGGCCGTGGCCGAGACGGTACCGCCGGTCGAGGTAGACGATGAGCGCCGCCGCCGCGAAGTTCCACAGCATCTCGTAGAGGAACGTCGGGTGGAACAGCGTGCCCGGGTCGGCACCGGCCGGCAGGTGGGCGTCGTCGATCGCGAGGCCCCACGGCAGGTCGGTGGGGCCGCCGAACAGCTCCTGGTTGAACCAGTTGCCGAGCCGCCCGATGCCCTGCGCGACGAGCAGGCCAGGGGCCAGCGCGTCGGCGAAGACCGTGAGCCGGACGCCCTGGCGCCGGCAGCCGATCCAGGCCCCGAGGGCCCCGAACGCGACAGCCCCCCAGATCCCGAGGCCGCCCTCCCAGATGGCGAAGGCGCGCAGCGGCTCCCCGTCGGGGCCGAAGTACGCGTCCGGGGAGCTGATGACGTGGTAGATGCGGCCGCCGACGATGCCGAACGGCACCGCCCAGTACGTGATGTCGAGGACGGTCTCGGGGTCGCCGCCGCGCTCCTTCCACCGTCGCTGCGTCATGACGACCGCGACGACGATGCCGAGGAGGATGGCGATGGCGTAGGCACGCAGCGGGAACGGCCCGAGGTGCCAGACGGACTGCGACGGGCTGGGGATGGCGGTGACGAGCGAGGTCATCGCGGCGCTCGCTGCGCGGAGCGGACGCCCTCGGCGAGGCCGGCGGTGACGCGCGCGAGGGCCGTGAGCCCGCTCGCCTCGTCCGGGGCCTCGAGGAGGCTGCGCACGAGCGCGGTACCGACGATGACGCCGTCGGCGTACCCCGCGACCTCCGCCGCCTGGTCCGGGCGCGAGACCCCGAGACCGACGCAGACCCGCGTGGCGCCGGCCGCGCGGGTGTCGGCGACGAGGCGCTCGGCACGGTCGCCGACGGTCGCGCGCTCCCCCGTGACACCCATCGTCGAGGCCGCGTAGACGAACCCGCGGCTCGCGGCGACCGTGGCGGCCGTCCGCTCGGGCGTCGAGCTCGGGGCGACGAGGAAGACGCGGTCGAGCCCGTGCGCGTCGGAGGCGGCGAGCCAGTCGCCGGCCTCGTCGGGGATGAGGTCCGGCGTGATGAGCCCGGCGCCACCGGCCGCGGCGAGGTCACGGGCGTAGGCGTCGACGCCGTACCGCAGGACGAGGTTCCAGTACGTCATGACGAGGACGGGGACACCGGTGCCGGCGACCTCCTCGATGACGCGCAACGTGTCGCGCACGCGGGTGCCGTTCGCCAGCGCCCGGGCCGCGGCCGCCTGGATGACCGGGCCGTCCATGACGGGGTCGGTGTACGGCATGCCGAGCTCGACGACGTCGACGCCCGCGTCGATCATCGTCCGGACCGCGGAGATCGAGCCCTCGACGGTCGGGAACCCGACCGGCAGGTACCCGACGAGCGCCGCGCGCGGCTGGTCGCCCGACGCGAGGGCGTCGAGACGCTCCCCCGTCACCGACCGGACGTCCGTCACGCTCACAGCTGCTCCCCCTCGTCCGCCTTGACGACCGGCTCGTCCTCGAGGAGGCCGAACCAGGCGGCGGCGGTCGCCACGTCCTTGTCACCGCGCCCGGAGAGGTTGACGAGGAGCACGGGCTCGTGGTCCGTCGCCCACTCGCGCGCCTCGCGCCCCAGCTGGATCGCCCCCGCCAGCGCGTGCGCGGACTCGATCGCGGGAATGATCCCCTCGGTCCGGCACAGCAGGCGGAACGCCTCCATCGCCTCGTCGTCCGTCACCGGCCGGTACTGCGCGCGGCCGGTGTCGTGCAGCCAGGCGTGCTCGGGGCCGACGCTCGGGTAGTCCAGGCCCGCCGAGACGGAGTGGCTCGGCAGCGTCTGGCCGTCGTCGTCCTGCAGCAGGTAGCTGCGGGCGCCGTGCAGCACGCCCGGCGCACCGCCGGAGAACCGGGCCGAGTGCCGCCCGGACGCGACGCCCTCCCCACCGGCCTCGAACCCGAAGAGGCGGACCTGCGGGTCGTCGAGGAAGGCGTTGAAGATGCCCATGGCGTTCGAGCCGCCGCCGACGCACGCGACGACCGCCTCGGGCAGACGACCGGTCTCCTCGAGGAGCTGGGCCCGAGCCTCGTCGCCGATGACCTTGTGGAAGTCGCGCACCATCTCCGGGAACGGGTGCGGGCCGGTGACGGTGCCGAGCAGGTAGTGCGTCGTCTCGACGTTCGCCACCCAGTCGCGCAGCGCCTCGTTGATGGCGTCCTTGAGCGTGCGGGACCCGACCTTCACCGGGACGACCGTCGCACCGAGGAGCTCCATGCGGGCGACGTTGAGCGCCTGCCGGCGGGTGTCCTCCTCGCCCATGTAGATGGTGCACTCGAGGTCGAGCAACGCCGCGGCGGTCGCGGTCGCGACGCCGTGCTGGCCCGCGCCGGTCTCGGCGATGACGCGCCGCTTGCCCATGCGTCGCACGAGCAGCGCCTGCCCGAGCACGTTGTTGATCTTGTGCGACCCGGTGTGGTTGAGGTCCTCACGCTTGAGGAACACGCGCACGCCGTCGCCGACGTGCCGTGCGAACCGCGGGACCTCGGTGAGCGGGCTCGGGCGCCCGGTGTACGTGCGGTGCAGCCGCTCGAGCTCGTCGGAGAACGTCGGGTCGGCGAGCGCCTTGTGGTACTCGGTGTCGAGCTCGTCGAGGGCCGCGATGAGCGCCTCGGGCACGAACCGGCCACCGAAGTCCCCGAAGTACGGGCCCTCGTGCGTGGCGAGCGGCCCGCCGCCGAGCAGGACGTCGCGCAGCCGGCGGGCGGCCGTCTCCCGCCCGGTCACTGCCGCACCGCCCGCAGCGAGGGGTGCGCACCCGCCGCGACGAGGTCGGCGACGGAGCGGCGCGGTGCGTCGTCGGTGACGAGCGCCTCGCCGACGAGGACCGCGTCGGCACCGGCGCGGGCGTAGTCCATGACGTCGTGCGGTCCGCGCACGCCCGACTCCGCGATCCGAACGACGTCGGACGGGATGGACGGTGCGACGCGCGAGAACGTGTCGCGGTCGACCTCGAGCGAGCGCAGGTCGCGGGCGTTGACTCCGATGACACGGGCGCCCGCGTCGAGGGCGCGCGCCACCTCCTCGGTGTCGTGGACCTCGACGAGCGCGGTCATGCCGAGCGAGTGGACACGCTCCACGAGCGACTCGAGGACGGTCTGCTCGAGAGCGGCGACGATGAGCAGCACGAGGTCGGCCCCGTGCGCCCGCGCCTCCCACACCTGGTACGGCGAGACGACGAAGTCCTTGCGCAGGACCGGCACGTCGACCTTGGCGCGCACGGCGTCGAGGTCGGCGAGCGAGCCGTTGAAGCGGCGCTGCTCGGTGAGCACGGAGATGGCGACGGCGCCGCCCTTCTCGTACTCCGCGGCGAGCGCGGCCGGGTCGGAGATCGCCGCGAGCGCCCCCTTGCTGGGGCTCGAGCGCTTCACCTCGGCGATGACGGTGACCGCGTCGTCCACCTTGAGGCGGGCGACGCACTGCAGCGCCGACTCGCGACGTGCCGCGAGCTCCTTGAGCTCGTCGAGGGGGGTCACGGCCTGGCGCGCGGCAAGGTCCTCCTTGACCCCCGCGACGATGTCGTCAAGCACGGTCATCGACGGATCATCCCCTCTGGCCGGTCGGGGCGGCAGATCACGGTGGTCCCGGTTCAGCCGCCGACTCGCCATCGTAGACGTGCGCCGGACCACGCCCGTCCACCGCCCGGGGCGTGAGACCGCGTCCGGCCCTACGGCGCGACCGTCGAGGCCACCCCGACGAGGAGGACCGGGAGCAGCACCGCGAGGAGGAGCACGAGGAGGAGGAGCACCCCGAGCCCGACCGAGACCCAGCCGAGCACGATGCCCGCCGTCGCCATGCCGTCGTTGTCGGCCTCGCCGGCGGCCACCGCGCGGCGGGCGGCGCCGCCGACGAGGACGGCCGGGATCCCGGTGAAGAAGACGCAACCCATCACACCGAGCGCACCGAGGACGAGCGACCACACACCGAGGTCGTTGCGCGGGTAGGACGGGCGCGCGACGTACGCGGGCGGCTGCTGCTCCCACGTGGGCGGCTGCTGCTCCCAGGTCGCCCGCTGCTCCCACGTCGGCGGCTGCTCCGGCGCGGGCGGCGGCCCGTACGGGCCCTCCTGCCCGTAGGCGGGACCAGGGCGGTCGGTGGGGTCGCTCACGGGTGTCCTCCGGTGCGTCGAGCGTGCGACGAGCGGGCCGTCCCCCTCGTCGTCCCGGCGCGTCGGCGCGCCGGGACCTCAGGGTGCCACGACGGTCAGGGACCGAGGTACGGGTGCAGCGCGGGCACGTTGCGCAGCACCGCGAAGACGACGACGACCGCGAGCAGGGCCCAGGCCGCCCAGGACGGCGCGACGGCGCGGGGCGCGCCGCGTAGGCGCCGGACGAGCCACACCGCCCAGGCGACGACGAGCACCGGCGCCGTCAGCGTCCACAGCGGGTTCGCCGACCACGCCCCGGCGAGGTCGCCGGTCGCGAGGTCGTGCGTCGCCCGCAGCCCGCCGCACCCCGGGCAGGACACGCCGAGGAAGAGCACGGACGGGCAGATCCCGTAGCTCAGCGGTGCGTAGGGGGTCCGGACGACGAGCAGAGCCGTCGCAGCGACGACGACCGCGCCGACCCCGAGCGGCAACGACGCCCCCCGCCACGCCGCACGTGGCGGGGACGGCTCGACGGCGGCGCCGCCGCGGTCGCCGGTCATGGCGTCGGCAGCTGCCCCTGGACCTGCGCCTGCTCCTCGATGTACTGCACGAAGCCGTCCCAGCCGCCCTGCTGGCCGATGACGAGCGCGAAGCTGAGGAGGAAGTACAGGCCGATGAGCACCCCGAGGATGCCGAGGATGATGCCGGCGAGGGCGAGCCCGCCGTTCGTCGCCTGGCCGCGGGCCGCGGCCTGGCGGCCGCGGACGCCCAGCCAGATGCCGATGGCACCGGGCACGACACCGATGACGAGGCAGCAGAGCGCGACCGAGACGATGCCGAGGACGAGCGACCACACGCCGAGGGAGTTCCGCTCGGTCGAGGGCCCGGAGCCGTAACCGTAGCCCGACGGGTCCTGCCCGTAGGCAGGCTGCCCGTACGACGGCTGGCCCTGCTGGCCGTAGCCGGACTGGCCGTAGGCGGGCTGCTGGCCCTGCTGGCCGTACCCGGGCTGGCCGTAGGCGGGCTGCTGGCCCTGCTGGCCGTAGCCGGGCTGGCCGTAGGGCGCCTGCTGGCCCTGCTGCCCGTAGCCGGGCTGCCCCGAGGACTGACCGCCGGGCGCCTCGCCCGACGACTGACCGTGGCCCGCGGGCGCACCGTACGCCGGGGGCTGCGCGGGCTCGCCCGCCCCGCCCTGTGCCGGCGCGTCCGGGC
>JAEXEM010000206.1 GCA_023401045.1 Actinomycetes bacterium | reverse complement strand
CGCGGGCGCCGAGCAGGCGTTCCTCGGGGTGCTCGGGCTGCTCGCGCTCGGGGCGGTGGCCACCGCGGTCGCCCGTCGGCGCGGACGTGGCGGTGCGGAGGACGACGCGTGACGTGAGGGCGGGTGGCGTACGGTCGCCCCGTCGACCGCGCCGAGGAGGGTGATGGACGCGTTGCCCGCCGAGGACGCCCGGCGCCGGCTCGCCGCGCTCGCGGCCGGGACGACGCCGGACGTCGCGCTCGAGCTGTTCGACGCCCTGCCGCCGCTCGACGTCGCCGACCTGCTCGGGCGGTGGCGGGGGAGCGGGATCCCGACGGGGCACCCGCTCGACGGCAGGCTCGAGGCGGCCGGCTGGTACGGCAAGCGCATGGTGAGCACCGAGGAGGTCCACCCGCTCGTCTTCCGCGGGCCGGAGGGACGGCTCGTCGCCGTGGCACCGGGGCGGCTGCCGCTGCGCCCGCTGCTGCGGCTCGCGCCCCTCGTGCCGCCGGGCTTCGTCGCGCGGGCGTTCCCGCTCGTGCGACCGCTGCTCGTCACGTCACGGCCCGCGGCGCGCCTGCGGACGGTCGAGCACCGGGGCGTCGTGTCCGCGGCGATGGTCTACGACGACCTTCCGGTCGTCGACGCGTTCCGCCGGGTCGACGAGCGCACGGTGCTCGGCGTCATGGACCTGCGGTGGCAGGAGCAGCCGTACGTGTTCGCGCTCCGGCGCGAGTGACGGCGCGCCTCACGGCTCCCCGAACCAGCGCCGCAGGTGGACGGTGAGGTCGGCCTCGTTGTCGCCGAGCCAGACGACGTGCCCGTCGGGACGCAGCAGCACCGCGGGGGCCTCGAGGTCGGTGGCGCCGACGACGTGGTCGACGCGGTCCTGCCACCCGGCCGGCGGGAGCGTGCCGCGCTGGTCGAGCAGCAGCCCGCGCCCGGCGTGCATGAGCCCGTAGAGGTGCCCCTGCGGCAGCGCCAGGTCCGGCAGGCGCCGGCCGAGCAGCTCGGGTCCGTCGCCCACGTCGTACCGGATGCCCGTGCCGGCGAGGCGCTCGGCGAGGTACCTGTTGACGTCCTCGAACCCCATGAGCTCGGTGAGCAGCCGCCGTACCGCCAGCGGACCGGGCTCGACGAGGAGCAGCTCGCTCTGCGCGCGCGTGAGCGACAGGACGTCCTCGGCGACGGGACGGCGCTCGGTGCCGTACGTGTCGAGCAGCCCCGGCGGCGCCCACCCGGCGACCTGCGCCGCGAGCTTCCAGCCGAGGTTGAACGCGTCCTGGATGCCGAGGTTGAGGCCCTGACCACCCAGCGGCGGGTGGACGTGCGCCGCGTCGCCCGCGAGCAGCACCCGGCCGACGCGGTACCGCTCCGCGAGCCGCGTCGCGTCGGTGAACCGGGTGATCGCGCGGGGGGAGTGCACCCCGAAGTCCGTGCCGGCGAGCGCCCGCAGCCGCGTGCGCAGCTCGTCGATCGTCGGCGGCACGGACCGGTCCTCCGTGACAGCCGCCGCGGGGACGACGGCACGGTGCCACCCGTCGCCGGCGGGCCCGACGCCGAACCCCTTGTGCACCTGACGCACCTCGGCGACGACCCGCGCGATCTCCTCAGGCGCCGCCGTCACCCGCACCTCCCCGAGGACCCACTCGGTGCGGGCGGCCTCACCGGGGAAGTCGACACCGATCGCGCGCCGCACGAGGCTGCGCCCGCCGTCGCACCCGACGAGCCAGCCCGCCCGCAGCGTCGTGCCGTCGTCCAGCGTGACGTCCACGCCGTCGTCGTCCTGCGCGACCGCGACGACCTCGCTGCCGCGCCGCACCTGCGCCCCCAGCTCGACGGCCCGTTCGGTGAGCAGCCGGTCGGTCACCGGCTGCGGGATGCCGAGCACGTACCCGTGCGCCGTGTCGAGCTGCGGCGCGGGCACGTCGATCGCCGCGAAGTGCCCGAGCGCCCCCGGGTACTGCTGCCCGTGCGCGAGGAACCTGCCGAGCAGCCCCCGCTGGTCGAGCACCTCGATGCTGCGCGGGTGCAGCCCCAACGAGCGGACCATCGTCGTCGGCTCCGCGTCACGCTCCACCACCACCACGTCCACACCGTGCAGCCGCAGCTCCGCGGCCAGCATCATCCCGGTCGGCCCACCACCACTGATGACGACGTCGTGCACCGCTGACCCCTCGATCGCCCCACGGCCGACGCGCTGCCGGCCGTGCCGTCACCGCCCGTGCGGTGGCGACGGTCCGACATCCTCCGGGGTGGGAGGGGCCTTGCGGCAAGCCCCCGGGCGCGCCATAGTCTGACTACGGCAGGGAGACACGGGGCCCCTGCCTTTCGTGTGTCCGCGGCGCGGGACGGTCGAGGAGCCAGCGCCGGTCGGCGTAGACGTGGCGTTAGGGCGCGGCGCGCAGTGTCCGAATCTGCCGCGCGCACTCAACCGGGCCCGTGATGGTGCCGAAGGACTAGGCATGCTGTCAGGGGTCGGCGCGCTTCTGGATGCGCGCCGTAGCAGGAAGCGAGCTGGGGGACGCGCGCGGCGCAAGTATGAGCAACTGCGCCGCGAGTGGCTCCGTCGAAAGCGCCGCGCTTGGTTGATCGCGCTAGCTCTCTGTGCTCTTGTGTGGGCGGCCTTTACGTTGCTCGTCTCGTTGTTCCCGGGGGATCAGGCGGTCTTTAGTGCCCTGTTTGGTGGCGCGCTGATCGGTGTGCTGATGACGATGAGACGGTCGCCGCCGACCGCGATCGCTTCATGGGAAGAGGGTGCATTCGGCGAGGAGGAGACCGCCAAGCAGCTGCGCACCCTTGAGAAGCAGGGATGGGTAGTGCTCCACGACCTTGCGAATGGCACGACGAACTTCGATCACGTGGTGCTCGGCCCTTCGGGTGTGTACTGCCTGAACTCCAAGTGGTCCGCCTACCGTTTGGAGCGGACCGCTCATGGCGGGCTCATCGGACGGCACTCCTACGACGACGACGTCTATACGGATGTCTCGAAGAACCTGCGCCAGGCGCGCCGTGAAGCGGCCGAGCTCAGCGCGCGCATCGCAGCCCGATGCGGCCAGAAGATCTGGGTGCAGCCCGTCATCGTCTGGTGGGGCGATGTAGATGGCGGCGGTAGAACCGTGGACGGCGTGGGGGTCGTCCAGGGAAAGTGCCTCGCCGACCGTCTGCGGGCTCAGAGCGGGAAGCAGGTGCGCGACTTCGATGCCGTTGTCGCGGCTCTGCGTCCGAGGCGACACGCGGCATCACGTTGGGCCGGGCTCCGGCGGCGGCGCATGGTTGACGGCATTCTCCATCAGCGGTGAGCGAGGAAGGGCGCATGACAGTGGCAGAAGAGGCGTGGCACGAGGCGCGGCTGATCCCCACATCGGGAATCAACGGCGCAGAGGAGCAGGAGCGACGTGCGACGTCGGCGCTGCTGGCGGTGATGGCTGCGGTCCGCGAGTTCGGTCGTGCGCTGACAAAGCCGTACGGCGCCCCCGCGGGCACCGTTGAGACGTACATCGAGGTGCCGTTCGCGCTGGGTGACAAGCGCCTGTACCCGGACGGCCTCATCCGCGTCTCCCGCGGCCAGAAGACGTGGACGGCGCTCGTCGAGGTCAAGACCGGCAACAACGAGCTCCATGCAGAGCAACTCGAGAACTACCTCGACATCGCCCGTGACAACGGGTTTGACGCCGTGATCACCATCTCGAACGAGATCCCTGCCGTTCCGGGCCTGCACCCGACGAAGGTGGACAAGCGCCGCCTTCGCAAGGTCGCTCTGCACCACCTGTCCTGGACGCAGGTCCTGGGCGAGGCGGTGATGCAGAAGGAGTTCCGAGGAGTCGCCGACCCGGATCAGGCATGGATTCTCGGGGAACTGATCCGGTACCTCGAGCATCCTCGTTCTGGCGCGCTTGAGTTCGATGACATGGGGGACACGTGGGTCGCGGTCCGCGATGCCGTGCGGACGGGCACGTTGCGCGCCAACGACAAGGGCGTCGGGGAGGTGGCGGCCAGGTTCGACGCCCTCCTTCGGTTCGCCAGTCTCGCGCTTGGACGTCGTCTCGGCGCGGAGGTCACTCCTGCCCTCAGCCGCAAGGAGATGGCGGACCCATCGATCCGCACGCAGGCGCTGGTGAGCGGGCTGGCGGCCAGCGGCACGCTGGTGGGTGCCATCCACATCCCGGGTGCTGTTGGGGCGATCCAGGTCGTCGCCGACCTTCGTGCGGGCATCGTGACCGCGATGGTCGATATCGACGCGCCCCGTGAGGGGCGGCCGACGACCCGTGTGAACTGGCTCGTCCGCCAGCTCAAGAATGCGCCCGACACTGTGCGGGTCGAAGCGTCGGTCGCTCACGCCCGAGGCGCAGGGGCGGCCGAGCTGCTGAAGGTTGTCCGTGACGATCCGGCCGTTCTCGTCGCAGATCCGACGAAGGAGCTGCGTACCTTCAAGGTCGCGATGTCGAAGCCCATGGGTGCCAAGCGGGGGCGCGGTCGAGGCAGCTTCATCGACTCGGTGCTCGACGTGGTGGACACCTTCTACGCGGACGTCGTGCAGTACCTCAAGGCGTGGTCCGCGGCGCCCCCGCGTGTCCGTCCCGAACCGCTCGTGGCCGAGCCTGTCCCGGAGCCCTCGGCCCTTGTGTCGACGGCACTGTCATCGCAAGACGGTCCGTTGTCAGTGGCTGCGCCCGGTGAGGTGGATCAGGCGACTCCGATCGCTTGATCTTTCCGAACGGCCTGCCAGCCGCGGCTCTCCCTATCGGGGCCATCCCTCAGTCGACGGGTGCAGGCGGCGCCTAGGTTCCGACCCGGCGCCGCCCCGCCCGCTCGGCGAACTCGTCCATCGCACGCAGCACGTCCGTGGCCTGCCACACCCGGCCGCGGCGGCCCGCGGAGGGTGCGTGCAGGACGCCAGCGGTCTCGAGCGTCTCGATCGCGTTCCGTGCGGCCCGGTCGGAGATGCCGAGGGTTCTGGCGACGTACTCGGCGGTGACCACCGGCTGCGCGAACAGGTGGTCGGACAGCGCCCACGCGGCCGAGTCCGAGCGGGCGACGACATCCTGCCGCCACCTGTCGCGGAGTGCGACGACGTCGGCGGCGAGCCGGCGGCCGTTCGCGGTGGCCGCGACCGCGGCGGTCGCGACCTGCTCGACGATCGGGTCGAGGTCTCCGTCGCGGTAGGCGCCGAGGGCACGGAAGTACGCGTCCGGGTCGCGCAGCAGGCCGGCGGAGACCGGCACGGTCGTGTGCAGGGCCAGGCCGCGTCGTCGCATGACGGTGTGGACGAGGACCCGACCGGTGCGACCGTTGCCGTCGGTGAACGGGTGGATGGTCTCGAACTGCGCGTGGACGAGCGCGGCGTGGACCAGTGCCGGCACGTCGTCACGGGCGGCGAACGCGACGAGATCGTCGACGAGCCCGGGAACGCGCTCGTGGTGCGGCGGGACGAAGTCGGCGCCGTGCGGGCTGATGGGTGACGACCCCACCCACACCTGCTCCGACCGCCACCTCCCCGCGACGTCCGGCTCGGAGTCCACGAGCAGCGCGCGGTGGACAGCGAGGATGCCCGAGGTCGTGACGTCGTCGCCAGCGGCCAGGGCGCTCGACATCGCGCGGACGTTCGCGGCGACCTGCGTCGCGTTCTGCCGTGAGGGCACGCCCAGTGCCGCCAGCGCCAGGTTGCGTGCGTTCGTCGTGAGGTGCTCGATCTGTGAGCTCGACGCCGATTCGGTGCGCAGCAGGACGGCCGGCATCGGCACCGGGAGGGTGGACATCGCGGCGTCGAACCGTGCGACGTCGAGCGTGGCCTCCTCCGCGAGCGCGGCCGTCGCGGGGCCGACCTGGGGCGTGAGTTCCGCGACGGCGGGCGGGACGGCCGCGCGATAGGGGCGCTCCACGCGGCGGCGCTGGAAGACGTCGAGGTGCGGGTTCGTCGCGGTCCACGGGCGTTCCTCGTACGCGAGCGGCGGCCATCCACTCGACATCCTTCACCTCCCGGGCTCGTTATTGAAGGCTAACGCACTAGCCTTCAATAAGAGCTCCTCGAACCGACCCTTCCTCAGCATCTTTGCGAGACGTGGCACCCGGCCGCCTGGCGGGATCCCGGTCACCACTGGCAGCAGACCCACTGGTCGCGGCGCCGGCGGTTGGCGAGGATCGGCGCATGACGACCACCACCACCACCACCGACGACCTCCTCGAGGGCGGCCGCCTCGCGCTTCCCCCGGGTGACGTCGCGCGCGCCGCGCTCGCGCTGGCCCGTGACCTCGAGCCGGACTACCTCGCCAACCACAGCGTGCGCAGCTGGGTGCTCGCGCGCGTCGTCGCGTCGGCCCGCGGCTGGCGTGCCGGCACGGACTTCGACGACGAGGTGCTGTTCCTCGCCTGCGTGCTGCACGACACCGGCCTGCACCTGCCGGTGCGCGACCGCCGGTTCGAGGTCGAGGGAGCGGACCTCGCGCGGGCGTTCGCGATCGAGCGCGGCCTGCCGACCGCGGCGGCGGACACCGTGTGGCAGGCCGTCGCGCTGCACACGTCGCCCGGGATCGCCGAGCACATGCGCGCCGAGGTCGCGCTCACGCGGCTGGGGATCATGATGGACTTCGGCCGCGACGCCCACCTCGTGCCGGACGCGCTCGCGACCGTCATGCTCGACGAGCTGCCGCGCCTCGACCTCACGCGGCGCATCACCGACGCCATCGTCGCCCACGCCGACGGGGACGAGTCCCGCGCACCGGCCACGAGCCTCGCCGAGGTGCTCGTGCGGGAGCGGCGGGAGCCGCCGTACCTCACGACGTCGGAGCGTCTGGCGCCGACGAGCCGCTGGGGGTCGTGAGCCGCCTGAGTGCCGGCTCGCCGTGGGCGCGGAGCTCGTCGGTGCCCGTCCCGGCCGGTCGTGCAGCCGGGGGCGTCGGGTCTCCTCGTCGCTCGCCGCCTCGTGCGCGGCGGGCTGTCGGTGGTCCGCGCGATGCTGGCCGTGGCTCCGTGAGGTGTGGGTGCGGGGCCGGGACGTACCGGCGTCGACCCGACCGGGCGACGGAGCTCTCATGACGGGGACGACATGGACGCGAACGACGTGCGGGTGTGGGTGGCGGCCTACGAGGAGGGGTGGCGCGCGCAGGACGTCGGCGCCGTCGCCCGGTTGTTCACCGACGACGCGCTCTACCTGCGCGGCGCCTACGACACGGGCCTGCGCGGGCGCGCGGCCATCGAGGAGCAGTGGATCGACCCGACGCCGTTCCGGATGACCTCCGAGGTCGTCGCGGTCGACCCGCCGACGGCGGTGGTCCGCGTCGAGGTCCACTACGACGCGCACAAGCCGCTCGAGTTCCGCGACCTGTGGGTCATGAGGTTCGCCGACGACGGGCGCGTCGAGCACTTCGAGGAGTGGGCGCACTGGCCGGGCATGACGTACACCGAGCCGGACGGTGACGGGCCCGGCAGCACCTCCGGGCAGGAGGACGAGGTGCCGGACGAGGGGTGACCTCCTCCGGACCGCTATCCCTCCTGCTGCGCCGACAGCCCCGACGGGTCGTCCGCGCGCTCCCCCGAGCGCTGCGCGTCGAGCTGGGCGAGGGCGTTGTCCGGCAGCGCCTCCTGCGAGAGCCCGCGGCGCATCTGCGCGACCTTCGACGCCGGCGCGCGCGGCGGCAGCAGCGGGGTGTCGCGGTCGACGACGGCGTGGACGACGCACGGCCGGTCGGCAGCCAGCGCGGTGCGCCACGCGTCGTCCACCTGCTGCGGGTCGTCGAGGCGCACGGCCGCCAGGCCGAGCAGCTCGGCGTAGTCGGCGTACGGGAACGCCGGCACCTCCTGCGAGACGTCGAACCGCGGGTCGCCCTCCATCTCGCGCTGCTCCCACGTCACCTCGGCGAGGTCGCCGTTGTCGAGGACGAGGACGACGAACCGCGGGTCGGCCCAGTCGCGCCAGCGCGCGGCGACGGTGACGAGCTCGTTGATGCCGTTCATCAGCATGGCGCCGTCCCCGGCGAGCGCGACGACCGGCCGGTCCGGGTGCAGCAGCTTGGCGGGGCGGCGGGACCGCGGCGCCGCGCCCCGCG
>JAEXEM010000169.1 GCA_023401045.1 Actinomycetes bacterium | reverse complement strand
CCGCCAGCCGTCGGCCTGCGGGGTCTCCGGCCCACGGGCCGGCACGTGCGCGCGACGGTCGAGCAGGGCGACGGCGCACCGGTCCGCGTCGGGGTCGAGGGCGATGACGAGGTCGGCCCGGGTGGCGGCCGCGAGCGACATCGCGAGGTCGATGGCGCCCGGCTCCTCGGGGTTGGGGAAGGCGACGGTGGGGAAGTCGGGGTCGGGAGCGGCCTGCTCCTCGACGACCGTGACGTCCGTGAACCCGGCCCGGGCGAGGACGTCGAGCGCCACGGCGCCGCCGACGCCGTGCAGCGGCGTGAGCACGACCTTGAGCGCGGCGCGCGCGGCGGCGTCCGCCCCCGGTGCGACCGCGGCCGCACGCTCCACGTACTGCGCGACGACGTCGTCGCCGAGCTCCGTCCACCCCGACGACGCACGCGGCACGGACGCGACGGACGGCACCCGGGCGATCTCGGCGGCGATGGCCGCGTCCGCCGGCGGGACGATCTGCGCCCCCTGGCCGCCGTCGGTGACGACGCGGCCGCCCAGGTAGACCTTGTAGCCGTTGTCCTGCGGCGGGTTGTGCGACGCGGTCACCATGACGCCGGCGTCGGCGTCGTGGCGCCGGACGGCGGCGGCGAGCACCGGGGTGGGCAGCGGACGCGGCAGGAGGAGCACCTCGATGCCGACGGCCGTCATGACCTCGGCCGTGTCGAGCGCGAACCGGTGCGAGCCGTGGCGGGCGTCGTACCCGACGACGACGCGCGGCGGGGCGGACGCCCCCTCGAGCTCGCCGAGGAGGTAGGCCGCCAGCCCGGAGGCCGCCCGGATGACGACGGCGCGGTTCATGCGGTTCGGACCCCCGCCGAGGCGGCCACGCAGGCCGGCGGTGCCGAACTGCAGGGAGCCGGAGAACCGGTCGGCGAGCTCGGCCCGGGCCTCGCGCTCCTGCTCGCGCACGAGCTCGTCGTCGAGGTCCCCGGAGCCGAGCACCGTCGTGCCGGTGCCCGTGGCCGTCCGCAGCAGGTCGGTGAGCTCGGCGGCGGTGGCCTCGTCGGGGTCGTCCGCGATCCACGCCTCGACCTGGGCGACGAGCGGGTCCCTGCCGTCGCGGCCGTCGTCCCGCGCGTGGTCGGGGAGGGTGGTCGTCGCAGGGGTCGGCAGGGTCTCGCCGCGGAGCACGTCGTCGTCGGTCACGTCATCAACCTACTGGTGGGTACGGGTGCGGGCGCGCCGTCAGATGCGACGCACGACGTCCGCGAGGAGGGCGCTGATCCGCGGTCCCGCCGCGCGGCCCGCCTCGAGCACCTCGGCGTGGTCGAGCGGCTCCGGCGAGATCCCCGCGGCGAGGTTCGTCACGAGGGAGATCCCGAGGACCTCGAGCCCGGCGTGCCGCGCGGCGATCGCCTCGAGGGTCGTCGACATGCCGACGAGGTCACCGCCGATGCGGCCGGCCATGCGGACCTCGGCGGGCGTCTCGTAGTGCGGCCCGGGGAACTGGACGTAGACGCCCTCGTCGAGCGACGCGTCGACCTCGCGGGCGACCGCACGCAGTCGCGAGGAGTAGAGGTCGGTGAGGTCGACGAACGTCGCGCCCTCGAGCGGCGAGGTCGCCGTGAGGTTGATGTGGTCGCTGATGAGCACGGGCGTGCCCGGGCCCCACGCGAGGTTGAGCCCGCCGCAGCCGTTGGTGAGGACGACCGTCGACGCGCCGGTCGCGGCGGCCGTGCGCACGCCGTGGACGACGCGCCGCACGCCACGGCCCTCGTAGAGGTGCGTGCGCGACCCGAGGACGAGCGCGTACCGGTCGGGGCGGCCGCCCTCGCCGGCGATGCGCACCGAGCGCAGCGTGCCGACGTGCCCCTCGACCGCCGGCCGCGAGAAGCCCGGCACCTCGTGGCTCGGCACCTCGGCGACCGTCTCGCCCAGCAGGTCCGCCGCCCCGCCCCAGCCGGACCCGAGCACGAGCGCCACGTCGTGCCGCTCGACGCCCGTGCGGCGGGCGATGGCCTCCGCGGCGAGCCGGGCGACCTCGAACGGGTCCGTCGTCGGGTCGTCGAGGTCGGGGACGGCGCCGCCGGTGAGGTCGCGGGCGGGGGAGATGTCGCTCATGGCACCAGGCTAACCACGCGCATCAGGCAGGATGTCCGCGTGAGCAGCCCGCAGTCCGCCGCGTCCCCCGACCAGCCGCACGTCGCCGCGACGACCGCCGCGTCGACCGTCCGGGCCGAGCCCGGTGACCCGTCGACCGGCCGTGTCGTCGTCGTCGGCGGCGGTCCCGGCGGCTACGAGGCGGCACTCGTCGCCCGTCGGCTGGGCGCCCACGTCACCGTCGTCGAGCGCTCGGGGCTCGGCGGCTCGGCGGTCCTCACCGACGTCGTGCCGTCGAAGACGCTCATCGCCACGGCGGAGTGGATGACGATCGCCGACCGTGCTCCCGAGCTGGGCATCCGTATCGACGGCGCCGACGGCACCCGGCCGGCGTCGGTGCTGCGGCACCGCATCGACCTCGAGGCGGTCAACGCACGCGTCAAGGCCCTCGCGGCCGCGCAGTCCGCCGACATCCGGGGCCGGCTCACGCGCGAGGGCGTCGAGATCGTCACGGGCACCGGGCGCCTGCTCGACCCCGAGCACGTCGCGGTGCAGGACGTCGACGGCGGTGAGCTCGTGCTCGACGCGGACGTCGTGCTCGTCGCCACCGGCGCCACGCCGCGGGTGCTGCCGGACGCCCGCCCCGACGGTGAGCGCATCCTCACGTGGACCCAGATGTACAACCTCACCGAGCTGCCCGAGCGGCTGATCGTCGTCGGGTCCGGCGTCACCGGTGCCGAGTTCGCGGGTGCCTACACCTCGCTCGGCGCCGACGTCGTCCTCGTCTCCAGCCGCGACCGCGTGCTGCCCGGTGAGGACGGTGACGCGGCCGAGCTCATCGAGCGGGTGTTCACCCAGCGCGGCATGACCGTGATGCCGCGCTCGCGGGCCGCGGCCGCGCGCCGCACCGCCGACGGGGTCGTCGTCACCCTCGAGGACGGGCGCACCGTCGAGGGGTCGCACGTGCTGCTCGCGGTCGGCTCGGTGCCGACGACGAGCGGGCTCGGGCTCGAGGAGGCCGGCGTCCGGCTCACCCCGTCCGGCCACGTCGAGGTCGACAAGGTCTCCCGCACGAACGTGCGCGGCGTCTACGCGGCGGGGGACTGCACCGGGGTGCTGCCGCTCGCGTCGGTCGCGGCGACGCAGGGCCGCATCGCGATGTCGCACGCGCTCGGCGACGCGGTGCGCCCGCTGTCCCTGCGTGGCATCTCCGCGAACGTCTTCACGGCGCCCGAGATCGCGACCGTCGGTGTCCCGGAGCCGCGCCTCAAGGAGACGGCCACGCCGTACCGCACGAGCATGCTGCCGCTGTCGCGCAACCCGCGGGCGAAGATGCTCGGCGTCCGCGACGGCTTCGTCAAGATCTTCGCCCACGCGTCCACGGGCACCGTCCTCGGCGCCGTCGTCGTCGGGCCGCGGGCGAGCGAGTCGATCTTCCCGCTCACTCTCGCCGTCACCCACGGACTCACGGCCGACCAGGTCGCCGAGGCCTCGACGGTCTACCCGTCGATGTCGGGGACGATCGGCGAGGTAGCGCGCATGCTCCACGTCCGCACGGAGGACTGAGCCGGCGCAGACCTTCGAGATCAACACCGGAATCGCCCAAATCCATCCGCCGAGTGCGCTAACTTCGTCTCGTCATGAGCATGACTGTGGGTATAGCCGCTTGTGACTGTCTCCGGTGTCCGGTTCGAAGGGGGAGTGGATGATGCAGGGTGGTAAGGCGGCGCGATCGGTGCCTGTGGCGGTCCCGGTCTTGGCGTCCGGAGGGTTGGCGGTGACAGCGCTGGCCCTTCCTGGGCTCGCTTCGGTGATGTGGGTGGGCGCGCTTGCGCTCATGGCGATCGCGCTGATCGCTGCGTCCCGGCGGAGCGACGGGGGGAGGTCGAAGAAGAAGGCGTCGATCGCGGCAACTGCCTTCGTCGTGACCGCGGCCATCGGGTTCTCGGTCACGTGGTCAGCAGTGAGCAGCGTGTCGTCTGCAGGCACTCCCGAGCGGCTGGAGCTCTCCATCGACCGGTCGCCGACCGTCCAGACCGTCTCCGTGCGGACCGTTGTCATGGACGAAGAGACGCGCGAGAAGTACGAGGACACCGGGGCGGCTTCGATCACGGACACGATCTCGCAGGCTCAGTTCGTCACCGGAGTCCGCCACGACTCGTACGTCGCGGCGGCCGAGGCGGCCGGATACCGGCCTGTGTCGGGTCTGACCCAGTCGTTCGCTGACGCCGAGGTGATGCTCGTCGACGATGTGTACTACATCACGGTGCCGATGCTTGGCACGAACATCCCCGACATGACGAAGGTTGTCTATGCGTACGACGGAGACACGACGCAGACCTTCGAGTATGTCGCCGCGTCCCCGGACCCTGCGCGAGCGAGCTTCCAGATGTGGACTGACGGCACCATGGTGCAGAACGTCGACTTCTATGATCCCGCACTTGACGCGGCCCCGGGCACGGAGATCTCGCAGATCTTCTCGTGGAAGAAGCTGAACAGCTGTCTGTCGAGCGCGGGCATCCCTTCGTGGCTCTTCGGGATGATCGCGGTCGCGTGCGCGGCAATCTGCGTCGGCACGGCGGGACTGGGCTGCATTGGTTGCATCGCAGCTGCCGGAGGATTCGGATCGGGCATCGCGGCAGCCTGCGTCTACTACGCGAACACCTGAGGCGCGCTCGCGCGTCCGGCGCAGGGCCCCGCCTTCGCGACGTCTGTCAGGTATCTCAGAGACGAGACGCCTGACGTCCGTGGGGCGCGCGGCCCTGCGCCATCGCAACTACTTCAGGCGTCGAGACGCGCGCGCAGCCCGGGCCACGCCTCGGCGAAGGCCGGCAACAGCTCCCGGTCGGTCACCTGCTCGACCGGGACCCACGCGACCTCGACGCTCTCGGCGTCCGTCGCGGTCGGCTCGACGGGGGCGACGGCGTCGGCGAGGACCGTCGTGTAGCTCCAGTCGGGGTGGCGCAGGACGTGCTCGCCGCGCAGGGCGACGGCACGGGCGTCGACGCCCGCCTCCTCGTGCGCCTCGCGCAGCGCTGCGTCGGCGGCGGTCTCGTGCGGCTCCCGGG
>JAEXEM010000074.1 GCA_023401045.1 Actinomycetes bacterium | reverse complement strand
CCGGTGGGCGAGGCGCCGGCGGTCACCGCGCCGCTGCTGCCGGGTGTCGCCGCCCCCCAGGCCTCCCGCTTCGGCGGTGCGAGCACGACGTTCGCCGCGACGGCCGTCGAGGTGCTCGCCGACGGCGGTGCGCGCGACCTCGTCGTCCGCCCGGGCTTCCTGCTCGGCGACACCTCGCTCGTCGTCTACTTCGACGCCGACGTCGCCGACGGCGACCCGACGTCGTGGGCCCGCTGGCGTGCGACGGTGACCGACGTCGAGGCCGGCACCCAGCAGGCCTCGTCCGACCTCGGGCGCACCGACCTGTCGCGCTGCGGCGCGCCCCGCGAGTTCTGCCGCAGCTTCGGTGCCGCCGACGGCTGGACGCTCGACCCGGCGCGGCAGTACACCGTCACCGTCTCGCTCGTCGCGGACGACGGCACGACGGTCGACTCCTCGCCGTCGGAGCCGGCGAACCCGCGCACGACGGCCACACCGCCGGAGCTGCCCGCCGCGCAGGCCGCGGGCTGCGCGTGCGCCAACGTCCTCGGCCGCACGGTCGACGGGCAGGAGCTGCGCGGCGCGCTCGTCAACACCGGCACCGGTGCGTTCAACCGCACCGAGCGCGACCTCACGATGGGGTCGTTCGGCATCCCGTTCGAGGCCGTGCGCTTCTACTCCTCGGCCAACACCGGGACCGGCATGTTCGGCGCCGGGTGGACGTGGACGTACGACGCCCGCGTCATCGTCCCGCAGGCCGGGGCGGACGCGGTGCGGGTGCGTGCCGAGGACGGGTCCGAGGCGGTCTACACCCGCACCGCCGACGGCTACCAGCGCCCCGCGGGCGTGCGGGCCGTCCTCGCCGACCGCGACGGTGGCGGCTGGACCCTCACCCCGCCGGACCAGCGCCGGCTGACGTTCGACGCGCAGGGACGCCTGCTGTCCGTCACCGACGCGCGCGGCCACGGTGTGACGCTCACGTACGGCTCGAACGGGCTGCTGTCGGGGCTCACCGACGCCGCGGGCCGCACGGTCCGGGTGGAGATGCGCCAGGACGTCCGCGCGATCAGCAAGCTCACGCTCCCCGACGGGCGCAGCGTCCAGTACGACTACCAGGACGGCCGCCTGCTCAAGGTGCAGGACGCCCGCAGCTCCACGTGGCAGTACCACTACGACTCCGCGGGCCGCCTCGACCACGTCCAGGACGCCCGCGGCAAGCGCGACGTCAGCAACGAGTACGCCGACGGGCGGGTCGTCCGCCAGACCGACGCCGCCGGTGCGGTGACGACGTTCGCGTGGGACGCCGCCTCCGAGGTCGCGACGACGACCGACCCCGACGGTGTCGTCTCGCGTGACGGGTACCGCAAGAACGTGCTGTTGTGGTCGCGCAACGGCAACGGCGACACCGTGACCTACCGGTACGACGAGAAGCTCAACGAGTCGCTCGTCGTCGACCCCGAGGGCAACCAGTCCGGGGCGCTGCACGACGCGAACGGCAACGCCGTCGAGCGCCAGGCGCCGGCCCCGTTCGCCTGGACCGAGCGCAACGCGTTCGACGCGGGCAACAACCTCACGTCGCACACCGACGGGCGCGGCAACACCTGGTCGTACGCGTACGACGAGACCAACGAGATCACGAACCAGAAGGACCCCGAGCAGAGCGACGGGTACCGGTACACGTACGACTCACGCGGTCTGCTCGCCACCCGCACGGACCCGCGCGGCAAGGTGACCCGGTACGAGTACGACGCGGCGGGCAACCGCACCGCGGAGGTCACGCCCACGGGGCGGCGCACCGAGTTCACGTACGACCAGACCGGCCGGCTCGTCTCGGTCGTCGACCCGCGCGGCACGGTCGCGGGCGCGAACAAGGACCAGTTCCGGACCCGCTACGCGTACGACCCGCAGGACCGTCTCGTCGAGCGTCGTGACCCGGGCAAGGACGCCCCGGTGCAGACGACGTACGACGAGCTCGGCAACGTCGTCGTCGTCACCGACCAGCTCGCGAACTCCTACCGGTACACGTACGACGACGCCTCGCGCCTCGTGACGCTCAAGGACCCGATCGGCAACGTCACCGAGTACACGTACACCGCGGCAGGCCGTACCGCGTCCGTCACCGACGGCGAGGGCAACCGCACGACGTGGACGTACGACGGCCAGGGCCGGGTCGCCACCGAGCGGCTGCCGCTCGGCAACGCCGCGAAGCGCTCGGGCGAGTCGGACGACGACGTCGCGAAGCGGCGTGCCGCGTACACGACGACGTTCCGGTACGACTTCCGCGGCAACCTCGTGCGGGCCGAGCGGCCCGACGCGCAGGGGCGTCTCGTGCAGGTGGACTCGCGGTTCGACGAGCTGGGCCGGCCGGTCGAGCAGATCGACGAGCTCGGCGCGACGACGACGATGTCGTACGACGCCGCCGGGAACGTCACGGGCATGACCGACGAGGACGGCGACGCCCTCGGCATGACCTACGACCGGGCGAACCGCCGTACCGGAGGCGCGGGCGTCGAGTCGCCCGCGCGCATCGAGTACGACCAGGTCGGCAACCCCACCCGGCAGGTCACCGCCTCCGGTGGCGTCATCACCTGGGAGTACGACGACGACGGCCGCCCGGTGGCGATCACCGAGCCGCGCGGGCACCTGCCCGGCGCCCACCCCGCGGCGTTCACCACCCGCTACGGCTACGACCAGGCGGGCAACCCCGTCGAGGTGCGCGACCCGCTCGGCAACGTCACGCGCTCGGAGTACGACGCGGTCGGCCGGCTCACGGCCGCGACCGACGCCGCGGGCTCGGTCGTGCGCTACGGCTACGACGCGGCCGACCGGCTGCTCACCGTCCGTGGCCCGGACGCCACCGGCGACCAGCAGGTCCTGCGCTACACGTACGACGCCAACGGCCAGGTGACCGGACGCCGCGACCCGCTGGGCCACGAGACGAAGCTCGAGTACGACCGTGCGGGTCGCACCGTCGCCTCGACCGACGGCATCGGGCGGCGCCGCGAGTACGTGTACGACGCGAACTCCAACCTCACGCAGCTCGTCACGGCGCGCGTCGTCGAGGGTGACCCGCGGATCGACCCGAACCGCGAGGCGCGCACGGTCGCGCTGCAGTACGACACGCTCGACCGGCTCGTCAGCCGCAAGCTCGGCACGCAGGGCGAGCTGTTCACGTTCGGGTACGACGCCAAGAACCGGCTCGTGTCGATGGCCGACCCGCGGGGTGTGCGCGAGCACGCGTACGACTCGACGGGCCGCCTGGCCGCGGTGACGCGCACGGACGTCTCGGGCGCCGTGCAGAAGTTCACGTACGCGTACGACGACCAGGACAACCTCACCGAGCGCACCTACCCGGACGGCACGAAGGTCACCGCGACGTACGACGTCGCGGACCGCCTGACGTCGCTGACCGCGGCGGGGGCCGGGCGCTCGGCGACGTACGGGTTCGGGTGGGACGTGGCCGACCAGCTGACGTCGATCACCTTCCCGGAGTCGACGGGCCTGACGGAGAACCGCGACTACGACCCCGCGGGCCGCCTCACGCGCATCGCGACGACCCGCGCAGGGGGCGCGGTCGTCTCGGCGCACGACGTGGAGCGCGACGCGGTCGGCAACCCGACGCGCATCACCGAGACCCGCAACGCCGGTGGTCCCGAGGTCGTCGAGGCGACGTCGTACGCGTACGACAAGGCGCACCGCCTCACGTCCGCCTGCTACGGCGCACCGAGCTGCGCGCCCGGGGCGCCGGCCGCGGAGCGGTACGACTACGGGTACGACGTCGTCGGCAACCGCACCGCCCGCACCGTCACGACCGCGACGGGCAAGGCGACGACGACGGCGACGTACGACGCGGGGGACCAGCTCACCCGTGAGCAGACCGTCGTCACCGGCACCCTCCCGGGGGTCCCCGACGTCGAGGCGGGCACCCGCCAGCTCACGTACGACGCCGAGGGCAACCTCACGTCCGACGGCACCGAGACGTACGAGTACCACCTCGACCGCACGCTCGCCTCGGCGACGTCGGAGGGCGTGGAGACGGCGTACGCGTACGACGCGGCCGGTCTGCGGCTGTCGTCGACGAGCACGGGCGAGACCGGCGAGACCGGCTCGACCGCCTGGGCGTGGGACGTCAACGGCGCGCTGCCGACGATCGCGACGGAGACCCGCACGGGTGCCGACGGGGCCGGCACGACGTCGTTCCTCTACGCCCCGGACGGCTCACCGCTCGGGTTGGCCGAGGGGGAGGACCAGTTCTCCTCGTACGTCCGCGACTGGCTCGGCGGCACGTCCGCGGTGGTGTCCGCGTCCGGCGAGGCGCAGTGGGCGTACGACTACGACCCGTTCGGCGGGGCCCGTGGTACGGACCTCGAGGCCGGCGGGCAGCGCCTCGCCGAGGACGCGCCGGGCAACCCCATGCAGTTCACCGGTGGGTACCGCGACGACACCCAGTCGGGCCGGTACCACCTGCGGGCGCGTAACTACGACACGGGCACGGGTCGGTTCGACTCGGTGGACCCGGTGGTGGGGTCGGGGCAGGCGACCGCGGTGTCGTCGTACGCGTACGCGTCGAACCGTCCGACGG
>JAEXEM010000134.1 GCA_023401045.1 Actinomycetes bacterium | reverse complement strand
GCCCATCCCACCACGTCGCCGGGCCCGGCGACGTGCACGTGTCGGCCGCTCAGCCGACGGCGGCGAGCAGCTCCGCGACGCGGTCCGTGCGCTCCCACGTGAACTCGGGGAGCTCGCGTCCGAAGTGCCCGTACGCCGCGGTGCGGCGGTAGACGGGACGCAGCAGGTCGAGGTCGCGGATGATCGCCGCCGGCCGCAGGTCGAAGACCTGACGGATCGCCTCGGTGAGCCGGTCCTCCGGCACCGTCGCGGTGCCGAACGTCTCGACGTAGAGACCCACGGGGTGCGCCTTGCCGATCGCGTACGCGACCTGCACCTCGCAGCGCCGGGCGAGGCCGGCGGCGACGACGTTCTTCGCGACCCAGCGCAGCGCGTACGCGGCCGAGCGGTCGACCTTCGACGGGTCCTTGCCGGAGAAGGCGCCCCCGCCGTGGCGGGCCATGCCGCCGTAGGTGTCGACGATGATCTTGCGGCCGGTGAGCCCGGCGTCGCCCTGCGGGCCGCCGATGACGAACTGGCCGGTGGGGTTGACGAGCAGCCGGTACCCGTCGACGTCGAGGTCGAGGTCGAGGTCGGCGAGCACGGGCGCGACGACGAGCTCAGCCACCTGCGCGGCGAGGCGGGACTCGGTGACCTCCGGCTCGTGCTGGGTCGACAGCACGACGGTGTCGAGCGCGACCGGGCGGTCGTCCTCGTACCGGATCGTCACCTGCGTCTTGCCGTCGGGCCGCAGGCCAGGCACGCTGCCGTCCTTGCGCACCTGCGCGAGCCGCTCCGCGAGGCGGTGCGCGAGCCAGATCGGCAGCGGCAGCAGCGAGGGCGTCTCGTCGCTCGCGTACCCGAACATGAGGCCCTGGTCGCCCGCGCCCTGCAGGTCGAGCGGGTCGAGGTCCTGGTCGTCCTGCCGGACCTCGAGCGCCTTGTCGACGCCGGCGGCGATGTCCGGCGACTGCTGGCCGATGGAGACCGAGACACCGCAGGAGTCGCCGTCGAAGCCGATGTGGGACGACGTGTAGCCGATCCCCCGGACGACCTCGCGCACGATCTGCGGGATCTCGACGTAGGCGCTCGTCGTCACCTCGCCGGCGACGTGGACGAGGCCGGTCGTCACCATCGTCTCGACCGCGACGCGGGCCGCGGGGTCCTGCTCGAGGATCGCGTCGAGGATGGCGTCGGAGATCTGGTCACAGATCTTGTCGGGGTGACCCTCCGTCACCGACTCCGAGGTGAACAGGCGGAGGGAGTGCGACGTCATGCGTGCAGCGTACCGCCGCCGCCGGGGCCTTCGGTCGGGCCGTCCACGAGGTCGACGACGGTGTCCCACACGGCGTCCGCGACCGACTCCTTCGTCCCCGACGTCGCGCCGACGACCTCGCCGGCGCGGTCGAGGACGGTGATCTCGTTCGTGTCGGTGCCGAAGCCCCGACCGTGACCCACGGGGTTGACGACGAGCAGGTCGGCGCCCTTGCGGCGGGCCTTCGCCCGTGCGTGGTCGAGGACGCTGCCGTCCGCGTCGCCGGTCTCGGCGGCGAAGCCGACGACCGTCTGGCCGGCGCGCGGCGGGTCGACGACGAGCTCGCGCAGGATGTCGGTCGTCTCGACGAGCGTGAGCACGGGCGCCGCGCCGCTCTTCTTCAGCTTGGCGTCGGCGACCACCTGCGGGCGGTAGTCCGCGACCGCGGCCGCCATGACGACGACGTCCGCGTCGGCTGCGGCCTTGCGCACGGCGTCGCGCAGCTCCTCGCCCGTCTCGACGTGCGTGACGTCGAGCCCGGGGACGGGGCCACCGAGGACGTCCGAGGTGACGTTCGCGGCGACGAGGGTGACCTCGGCGCCGCGTCGTGCGGCCGTCCTCGCGAGGGCCACGCCCTGCCGGCCCGACGAGCGGTTGCCGAGGAAGCGCACGGGGTCGAGCGGCTCCCGGGTCCCGCCCGCGGAGACGACGACCCGACGACCTGCGAGGTCGTCGCGCCGCGGGGCGACGAGCGCGAGGGCCGCGGTGGCGATCTCCTCGGGCTCCGGCAGCCGACCGGGGCCGGTGTCCGCGCCGGTGAGCCGACCGGACGCGGGGTCGAGGACGTGGACGCCGCGGGCGCGCAGGGTGGCGACGTTCTGGACCGTCGCGGGGTGCTGCCACATCTCGGTGTGCATCGCCGGCGCGAGCAGCACCGGGCAGCGGGCGACGAGCAGCGTCGCGGTGAGGAGGTCGTCGGCCTGGCCGGTCGCGGCGCGTGCGAGCAGGTCGGCCGTCGCGGGTGCGACGACGACGAGCTCGGCGCCCTGGCCGACGGCGACGTGCGCCACCTGGTCGACGTCCTCGAAGACGTCGGTCGTCACCGGCTGCCCCGAGAGGGCCTCCCACGTGGGGCGGCCGACGAACTCGAGCGCGGCGCGCGTCGGCACGACGCGCACCGCATGGCCCTGCTCACGCAGGAGCCGCAGCAGGAGCACCGCCTTGTAGGCGGCGATCCCGCCCGCGACCCCGAGGACGATGCGCATGGCGGGAGGCTCAGGCCTCCGCGGTGGGCTCGGAGGTGAGCAGGCCGGAGTCGATCTCGCGCATGGCGATCGACAGCGGCTTCTCCTGCGGGCGGGTCTCGACGAGCGGGCCGACGTACTCGAGCAGGCCCTCGTTGAGCTGCGCGTAGTACGCGTTGATCTGGCGGGCGCGCTTGGCCGAGAAGAGCACGAGCGCGTACTTCGAGTCGGCGCGCTCGAGGAGGCGGTCGATCGGCGGGTCGGTGATGCCCGTGGGGGCGGCAACGGTTCCGGACACGGAGGACTCCCGTCCTGGTGGATGGCTGTCGGTGGCTGGTCTGTGGCGTCGCGGCGAGGCCGGGCGGCGCAGTCGGTGCTCATGGTACCCGGTGCCACCGGACGGCGGCCCGGGCGGCGCGGCGTGCGCCGTCGGGGAGGCGTCAGGCCTCGACGCCCATGAGCCGCACGATCTCGTCGGTCGCGCGGTGGACGTCGTCGTTGACGACGACGTGGTCGAACTCGGGCTCCGCCGCGAGCTCGACCCGGGCGGTCGCGAGTCGGCGCTCGCGCTCCTCGGCGTCCTCGGTCCCGCGCCCGACTAGCCGTCGCACGAGCTCGTCCCACGACGGCGGGGCGAGGAACACGAACCGCGCGTCGGGCATCGTCTCGCGGACCTGACGCGCACCCTGGAGGTCGATCTCGAGCAGCGCGGGCTCCCCAGCCGCGAGCCGCTCCTCGACGGGGCCGCGCGGTGTGCCGTAGCGGTTGCGGCCGTGCACGACGGCCCACTCGAGCAGCTCGCCCGCGGCGACCATCTCGTCGAAGCGCTCCGCCGAGACGAAGTGGTAGTGGAGGCCGTCGACCTCGCCCGGGCGCGGCGCGCGGGTCGTCATCGAGACCGAGAGCCACACCTGCGGGTACCGCGCGCGGATGTCCGCGGAGACGGTCCCCTTGCCGACAGCGGTCGGTCCGGCGAGCACGGTGAGCCGTGCCGGCTGCGTCGTCATGGGTGGTGCACCGCTCCAAGGTCGAGGACGTGAGGGCACCAGTATCCCGGACGCGCGACGGCGCCCCGTCCGTCGTCGGACGGGGCGCCGTCGTCGAGCCCGGTCAGCCGAAGCGGTCGACGAGCGCCTTGACCTGGTGCGGCCCGAGGCCGCGCACGCGGCGCGTCTCCGAGATGCCGATCTCGGACATGATCGCGCGCGCCTTCACCTTCCCCACACCGGGGAGGGACTCGAGCAGGGCGGCGACCTTGAGCTTGCCGATCGTCTCGTCCTGCTGCCCCTGCTCGATCACCTCCGAGAGGGAGCCCTGTGAGTACTTGAGGCGGTTCTTCACCTCGGCACGGGCCTGCCGCGCCGCGGCAGCCTTCTCGAGCGCAGCGGCTCGTTGTTCGGGAGTCAGCGGAGGAAGAGCCACGCGCTTCACCTTCTCGTCCTTGGGCCGGAGATCCTCGTCTGGAATGCGCGGGATCTGAGAACGAAACTAGCGACGGTGCACGGCCTCGGCAACGCGGGCGGGTGGTGTGTCGCCGCACGACCAGCACGGACGCGTCCCGGTGGGCCCTCCGACGTGGTCATGCGCGGTCCGCGCGGGGCGCGGCCGGCCCGTCGGCGACCGGCGCCGCGAGGGCCCGGACGTGGGCGACCGTGCACCCCGCCAGGCGCGGGTCCTCCCCCGCC
>JAEXEM010000111.1 GCA_023401045.1 Actinomycetes bacterium | reverse complement strand
AACCCGCAGGTCGCCGTCGCGGCCCTCGACACCGCGCACGCCGAGGTCAAGGAGGTGCTGGGAGAGCTGCGTGACCTCGTCCGCGGCATCCACCCCGCCGTCCTCACCGACCGTGGTCTCGACGCGGCGCTCTCGGCCCTCGCGGCCCGCAGCCCCGTGCCGGTCGAGGTCGACACCACCGGGCTCGGCGGCGATGTCGGCCCGCAGGCCCAGGCCGCCGCGTACTTCGTCGTCGCGGAGGCGCTGACGAACGTCGCCAAGCACGCCGGCGCGTCGCGCGCCACGGTGCGTGCCACGTCCCGCGACAGCCGGCTCCGGGTCGAGGTCGAGGACGACGGCCGCGGCGGTGCGAGCACGGTCCACAGCGGCGGGCTCGACGGGCTGCGCCGCCGCGTCGAGGCCCTCGAGGGCGCGTTCGACCTCGTCAGCCCTGCCACCGGCGGGACCCTGCTCACCGTGGAGGTGCCGTGCGCATCGTGATCGCCGAGGACTCCGTCCTCCTGCTCGACGGCCTCACCCGGCTGCTGCGCGCCGAGGGGCACGAGGTGACGGGCCACCGCACCGCCGACGAGCTCGTCGCCGTGCTGGGCGACCCGGCCGCCGACCTGCCGGACCTGCTCGTCACCGACGTGCGCATGCCGCCCACCCACACCGACGAGGGGCTGCGGGCCGCCGTGCACCTGCGCGGTCTGCACCCGGGTCTGCCGGTGCTCGTGCTCTCGCAGTACGTCGAGCAGCGGTACGCCCGTGAGCTGTTCGCGGCGGACGCCCGCGGTCTCGGGTACGTCCTCAAGGACCGCGTCGCGGACGTCGACGAGTTCCTCGCCGCGCTCGACCGGGTCGCCGCCGGCGGCACGGTCGTCGACCCCGAGGTCGTCGCGCAGGTGCTCGCCCGCTCGCGCCGCAGCGCGCTCGACACGCTCAGCCCCCGGGAGCGCGAGGTCATCGCCCTCATGGCCGAGGGCCGCTCGAACGGCGCCATCGCCGAACGTCTCGTCGTGGGACTGCCGGCCGTGGAGAAGCACGTGACGTCCATCCTCACCAAGCTCGACCTGCCTCCCGACGCCTCCGACCACCGCCGCGTCCTCGCGGTACTGCGCTGGCTCGAGGACGCCCCGACGAACGGAGCCCCGCTGTGACCACCGTCCTGCCGTCCACCCCGACGACGGCCCCGCCGCCCCGGCCGGCACGCACGGGGCCGACCGGCGCCGGGCGCGTGCTCACGGGCGTCGGCATCGCCGTCGCGGTGCTGCTCGTGCTCCAGCTCACCGCGCAGCTGCTCTCGCGCGTCGTCGCGGACCGGGTGGACGCCAGCGCCACGTACACCGCGACGGCGGTGCTCGAGCTCGTCGTCGAGGGGGACCTCGCGGTCGTCGTCGAGGACGTCGACGAGGTGCGCGTCGACCGGTCCGACGAGTACGCGTGGCCGGAGCCGCGCTACTCGGTCGAGACGGCGGGCGACCGGACCGTCGTGCGGCACACGTGCGCGTCGCTGCCGCTGCACTGCCGGGTGAGCACCCGGGTCGTCGTCCCGGAGGGGACGGACGTCGTCGTGCGGGCGGTCGACGGCACCGTCGAGGTCGCCGGGCCGGCCGGTGACGTCGACCTGCTCACCTCGGACGGGCCGGTGCGTGTCGCCGGGATCGAGGGCTCGCTCGACGTGCGGACGGTCGACGGCTCGGTGCTCGTCACGGACGTCGGCGGTGACGTGCGCGCCTCGGCCACCGACGCGTCGCTCGAGGTGTCGCGCGTGGCGGGCGACGTCGAGGTGCGCGGCGGCGACGGCAGGGTCGACGTGCACGACGTGCGGGGGACCGTGACGGCGGAGCGGCACGACGGGGACGTCGTCCTCGGTGCGGTGCGGGGCGACGTCACGGTCAGCACGGTCGACGGCGACATCACGGTGCACGGCACCGGAGAGCCGGTGGCGCTGTCGGTGCGTGCGGTCGACGGGCGCCAGCGCGTCGAGGCGCCGACGGACCCGGCGGCGCGGGTGCGCGTCGACCTGCGGACGGTCGACGGCGACGTCGCCTACCTCGGCCCGCGCGGCTGAGTCACGCCCGGGCGTCCGCCAAGCGGGTGGCGGCGTCGTCGGTGTCGTCGTCGCCGCCCGTGGACTCGCGGTCGACGATCCGGAACGCCGCCTTGTGGAGGCGGGGTGTCGGGGGCAGGCGCGTGCCGGACTCGATGCGCTCGACGAGCAGCGCCACCGCCGTCTCGGCGATCTCCTCGCGGCCTGGGTCGACGCTCGACAGCGACGGGAGCGTGAGCCGGCCGTCGGCGATGTTGTCGAAGCCGATGACGGCGACGTCGTCCGGGACCCGGTACCCCGCCTCGCCGAGCGCACGCAGGGCGCCGATCCCGAGGCTGTCGTTGAGCGTGAAGATCGCGTCGAACGGCACGCCGGACGCGATGAGCTCCCGTGTCGCGCGTGCCCCGTCGACCGCGTGCCAGGGCGCGACGCGCCGTTCGAGCCGCGGGTCGTGCGGCAGCCCGGCGGCGGCGAGCGCCTCCCGGTAGCCGCTGACGCGCAGGTCGGAGGGGCGCAGCTGCCCGGAGCGGCCGTCGGGGTGGGCGCCGATGACGGCGACGCGCCGGCGTCCGAGCCGCACGAGGTGCTCGACGGCCGCACCGGCACCCTCGACGTTGTGCATCGTCACGTGGTCGGTCGGTCCGCCGAAGATCCGCTCGCCGAGCATGACGAGGGGAAAGGTGACGTCGTCGAGCAGGGCGCGGTCCTCGGTGCCGAGCTGCTCGGGGCTGAAGAGCATGCCGTCGGTCTGCCGCAGGCCGTGGCGCAGCAGCGCCGTCTCGTGCTCCCGGTCGCCGGCCTGGCCCATGATGACGCCCAGCCCGCGCCGCTCGGCGGCGGCGATGACCGCGTCCGCGAGCTGGGCGAAGTAGGGCTGTCGCAGCTGCGGGACCGCCAGCCCGATGACGCCGGTGCGCCCGGAGCGCAGGCCACGGGCCGACAGGTTGGGGCGGTACCCGAGCTCGGCGATGGCGCGCTGGACGCGGGCCCGGGTGTCCGGGTGGACGTGCGGGTAGTCGTTGACGACGTTCGACACCGTCTTGTTCGACACGCCCGCGAGGAGGGCGACGTCGCGCATCGTGACACTCACGCCAGCTCCGCCTCCTCCTGCCGCGGGTGACGGGCGAGCGTCCCGGCGGTGGGACGTCGTGTTCCGTCAGCGTCCGTCCGCCGTCGGGCGGACGTCTCCTGAAACGCCCGCTCGGTGGGCCGGAGGGGCGCTGGCGGCGATCGTACAGCCACTTCGGCAGGGCCTTCCTGCAGTGCGCCCACCTTGGTCGGGAGTGTTGACACCCGTGGGTGGGCGGGCAATAGTGGCGACGCGGTTACGACGTCGTAAACGCTTTGCCCCGGGCCTCCCGCGTCACCGACGACGCGAATGGCGGCCCGGTCGGGGGAGTGCGCGTGCACGCGGATCGTCAACACAGCGACAGGGTTGTCGTGCGGGTTCCCGCCGGTCACCCCTGAAAGACCCGGAGGGCCACGTGGCAGTTGTGCAAGGGCGTGCAGCGCCGTCGAGGAGGGTGGGTGGGAGGCTCAAGGGCGTCCTGTACTCGCAGCGCCTCGCGCCGTACTTCTTCATCGCGCCGTTCGTCATCACGCTGCTCGTCTTCTGGGCCGTTCCCCTCGTGCGCACGTTCATCATGAGCACGCAGGAGGTGGTGTTCGGCGAGGCGGCTTTCGTCGGTACCGACAACTACGAGCGGCTCTGGAACGACCGGGTCTTCTGGCAGGCGCTGTTCAACAGTGCGCGGTACATGGTCCTCACGCTCCTGCTGCTCATCCCGATCCCGCTCGTGCTCGCCGCGGTCCTCAACTCGAAGATCGGCAGCGGGCGGCTCAAGAACATCTTCAAGGCCTCGGTGTTCATCCCCGGCCTCACGTCGGTGGTCGTCGCCGGCATCATCTTCCGGCTGATGTTCGCCGAGACCGGCACGGGCCTCGTCAACCAGGCGATCGGCCTGCTGGGTGCGGACCCGGTGCGCTGGCTGCGCACGGACATCGGCGGGCTCGTCGCCCTGCTGGCCCTCGCGATGTGGCGCTACACCGGGGTGAACATCCTCTACTTCCTCTCGGGGATGCAGTCGATCGCCGACGAGCTGTACGAGGCGGCGTCGATCGACGGTGCGGGCAAGCTCCGCAAATTCTTCTCCATCACGCTGCCGAACCTCAAGCCGACGCTCGTCTACGTGACGACCATCAGCATCTACGGCGGCCTGGCGATGTTCCTCGAGAGCTTCATGCTCTACGCCGGCAACATCTCGCCGAACAACCAGGGCCTGACGGTCGTCGGTTACCTCTACCGCATGGGCATCGAGCAGAACGACCTCGGGTTCGCCTCGGCGGTGGGCGTCGTGCTGCTCCTGCTCATCATGACGATCAACCTCACGTACCTCCGGCTCACCGGCACGTTCAAGAAGGAGGGCGCGTGATGAGTGCCCCTGCTCCGCTGACGACGGAACCCGTCGCACCGGCCCCGCCGGCCTCGCCCCGCCCGCCGCGGGCGAAGCACGAGCTGCCGCGCGGCCTGTTCGCCACGATCCAGGGGGTCTTCCTCGTCCTCATCGGCGTGCTCGCCATGGTCCCGCTGGTGGCGATCTTCGTCGGCACGTTCCAGGACGGCAACGAGATCCTGCGCAACGGCCTGACGTTCGACATCGACCTCGCGGACCTCTCCCTCGACAACTACGTCATGGTCTTCACGGACTCCGGTCTGTACTTCCGGTGGTTCACCAACTCGGTGGTCCTCACTGTCGTCCAGGTCGCTCTCACGCTGCTCGTCAGCTCGTTCGTGGCGTACGGGTTCGCGATGTACGACTTCAAGGGAAAGAACGCCTGGTTCATCGCGGTCCTGCTGCTCATGACCGTGCCTTTCGAGATCATGATGCTCCCGATGTACGTCCTCGTGAACGACCTCGGGCTCGCCGACAACTACGCCGCGATCGTCCTTCCGTTCCTCGCCGCGGCCGTCACGATTTTCTTCTTCCGGCAGTACTTCCTCGGCGTGCCGAAGGAGCTGCTGGAGGCGGGGCGTGTCGACGGCGTCACCGAGTTCGGGATGTTCTTCAAGCTCGTCATGCCGATCTCCAAGCCGGCGATCGCGGCCATGGCGATCCTCAACGGCATGTTCGTCTGGAACAACTTCCTGTGGCCGCTGCTGGTGCTGCGCTCCGCGGAGAAGTTCACGCTGCCCATCGGCCTCAACACGCTCCTCACGCCGTACGGGAACAACTACGAGCTGCTCATCATCGGCTCGTTCTTCTCGCTCCTGCCCGTCCTCGTGCTGTTCATCGCGTTCCAGCGGTTCTTCATCGCCGGGATGACGGCCGGGGCGCTCAAGGGCTGAGTCGTCCTACCGCACCACACGAGAAACGGAGTACCAACGATGGCTGGAACGCGCAGGAGACTGTCGCTCGTCGCGGTAGGTGTTGCAGGCCTGCTCGCGCTGTCGGCGTGCAGCAGCGGTGGCAGCACCGACGGCGGCGGTTCGGCGTCGGCCGCCGACGGGAAGGCCACCACCCTCGACATGTGGGTGTTCGCCGAGCTGCACGCCGACTACTACGAGCAGATGGCCGACGAGTGGAACGAGCAGAACCCCGACCGGCCGGTCGAGCTCGACATCACCGTGTACCCGTACCAGGACATGCACAACAAGCTGCAGCTCGCGGCGAACTCGGGCACCGGCCTGCCCGACGTCGTCGACATCGAGGTGAGCAAGTTCGGCAACTTCGTCACCGCTGACGGCCGCACCCCGCTCATGGACCTCAGCGAGGCCGCGAAGCCCTACCAGGACGACATCGTCCAGGCGCGTCTCGACCTCTACAGCCGCGCGGGTGGCATCTACGGGTTCCCGATGCACGTCGGCGCGTTCGTCGCGTTCTACAACGACACCCTCATGTCGGAGGCGGGCGTCGACTACACGACCATCAAGACGTGGGACGACTTCGAGAAGGCCGGCGCCGCCTACCACCAGGCGACGGGCAAGGCCTTCGGCATCGCGAGCACCACGGTGAACTTCGTGCAGCCGCTCATCGTCGCCCAGATGGGCGGCGACTTCTTCGACGCGGACGGCAACGTCGACGTCAACAACCCGACCGTCGTCAAGGCCCTCGAGCTCGAGCAGCGCATGCTCGAGGCGGGTGCCATCTCCCCGATCCCCGGTGGCAGCCCCGACGACGAGCAGGCGTTCGGCGTCATCAACAGCGGCGAGTACGCGGCGGTCGTCTACCCGGCGTGGTTCTCCTCGCGGTTCGTCGACTACATGCCCGACCTCGAGGGTGACGTCGCGATCGCCCCGGCCCCGGTCGTCGAGGGTGGCGACGTCGCCACCATCGGTGGCGGTGGCACCGGCACGGCCGTCGTCGAGTCGTCCGAGCACAAGGACTTCGCGGCCGAGTGGCTGGCGTTCGCCAAGCTCTCGCCCGAGGCGAACGTCGCCGTGTGGCAGGTGCTCGGCTTCGACCCGGTCAACATGTCGGTGTGGGAGGACGAGTCCGTCACCCACGACCCGGAGAACAAGTTCAACAAGTACTTCAAGACGAACATGTTCGACGTGCTCAACGAGGTCAAGGACGAGATCGGCCACTTCGAGGGCTTCGCGAACCCGAACCTCCCGGCCGTGAACAACGTCTTCACGACGGTGACCTGGACCGAGATCTTCGAGAACGGCGTCGCACCGCAGCAGGCTCTCGACCAGGCCCAGAAGGACCTGGAGAACGAGCTCGGCTCGAAGTAGCACGACCGCCCGGGGTCACGCCCCGGGTCCGACGCAGCGCGCGCCAGGAGGCCACCCGCCGTCCTGGCGCACGCTGCTGCCCGCGGGTGCACCCAGCGCCCTCGTCGCCACGGGGCACCCCGTCGCGTGCGCCCTCCGGTGCTGCCGGTGACGGCGCTCGTCGTCTCCCGGACGGCCGGGGTCCGGTCCGGCGCCTGCGAGGAGACGCCCTGACAGGGACGGCGCGCGCCGACATCCCGTGGCCGGGCATGCGAGAGGCCCCCCGGTTCGGCGGTTCCGCCGGCCGGAGGGCCTCGCTGCTTGTCGGGGTGGCGGGATTCGAACCCACGACCTCTTCGTCCCGAACGAAGCGCGCTACCAAGCTGCGCCACACCCCGTGAAAGCCCCGTAAGACTACCCGACGAGTGCCCCTGGAACGAAATGCGCCCGCCCTGCGGGCCGGGTCCTGCACACCCGGGTGGGGCGGATCGGTGGTGGGGAGCGCCGCACGGCCCGGTCCCGTCTCCGGAGGGTGCCGGGCGCGTCAGACGGAGGTGAGGGTGAGCAGCGTCGCCTCGGGCCGGCACGCGAACCGCACCGGGGCGTAGGGCGACGTGCCGAGGCCCGCCGAGACGTGCAGCCAGTGCGACCCGGCGCCACCGGTGCGGTCCGGGCGCGGCCCGGGCCAGCCGTGCAGGCCCTTGGCGCGCCGGGTGTCGAGGTCGCAGTTCGTCGTGAGGGCACCCCACAGCGGCACGGCGAGCTGGCCGCCGTGCGTGTGCCCGGCGATCGTGAGGTCGACCCCGTCGGCGTGCATCGCGTCGAGCACGCGGCGGTAGGGCGCGTGCGTCACGCCGAGGTGGAGGTCGACCGGGGTACCCGTGCTCCGCGCGTCGTCGGGGCCGCCCGCGGCGGGCATGTCGTCGCGGTCCATGTGGGCGTCGTCCGTGCCGACGAGCGAGACCACGCGGCCGTCGACCTTGAGGACGTCGCGCCGGTTCGACAGGTCCACCCAGCCGGCGGACGTCAGCCGGGCGACGAGCTCGCGCCACGGCAGCGGGGAGGGCGGGGTCGGCGGCGTGCGGCGCGCGTCCGGCAGCAGGTAGAGCGCCGGGTTCTTGAACCGGGGGGCCACGTAGTCGTTCGAGCCGAGGACGAACGCACCGGGCACCGCGAGCAGCGGCTCGAGCGCCTCGAGGAGCGCCGGCATCGCGTCCCGGTGCGCCCAGTTGTCCCCGGTGTCGACGACGAGGTGCGGGTCGAGCGAGGCGAGGTCACGGACCCACGCCACCTTGTCGCGCTGGGACGGGGTGAGGTGCAGGTCGGACACGTGCAGGACCCGCAGGGGCTCGTGCCCCGCGGGCAGCAGCGGCACCGTCACCTCGCGCAGGGCGTACCACCGCGCCTCGACGGTCGCCCACGCGAGCGCGGCGGCCCCGACGGCCGTGAGGCCGCCGAGGGTGCGCGCGAGCGTGG
>JAEXEM010000098.1 GCA_023401045.1 Actinomycetes bacterium | reverse complement strand
GTCCGGCTCCAGCGCACCGGCGAGCACCGCGAGGAGGGTCGACTTGCCGGTGCCGTTGGCACCCGTGACGAGCAGCCGCCCGGCCGGCATGAGGTCGACGCGCCGGCCCGGCAGGTCGAGACGCCCGGCCACCCGGGGCGCCCGCAGCTCGAGCAGCGCACCGCCGTCGTACCCCGCGGGCACCGACGGCAGGTCGGGGAACGCGAGCGCCGGCGGCGGCACCGGCACCTCGACGGCCTGCTCCTCGAGGCGCTGCACGAGGCGGTCGGCCGCCTTGACGTGCTGGCGCGCACGGGTGCCGCGGCGGTGCTTCTGCGAGCCCTTGGGTGGGCGCCACTCGTCGGAGAGGCCCTCGTACGAGGCGTCGAGCCGCTCGGCGAGCACCTTCGCGCGCTTGCGCTCGGCCCGGTACCGGGCCCGCCACCGCCGCAGCATCTGGTCCCGTGCGAACCGGTAGTCGGCGTACCGGGCGGCGCCGTAGAGCACCGGCCGCCCGTCCATCGAGGGGTCCATGTCGAGGATCGCCGTCATGACGTCGTCGAGCAGGCGCCGGTCGTGCGTGACGATGACGAGCCCGCCCGTCCACTGCCGCAGCTGGGACGTGAGGTGCTCGGTGCCGGCGGCGTCGAGGTGGTTCGTCGGCTCGTCGAGCAGGAGGAGGTCCGCGCGCTCGGCGAGCCGGCACGCGAGCCGCACGCGGTACCGCTCACCCACGCTCAGCTCGCCGAGCGGCAGGTCGTGGTCACGCGGGGCACCCAGCCGGGACAGGCTCTCGTCGACGCGGCGGTCGACGTCCCACGCCGCGAGGTGCTCGTAGCGGGCGATGGTCGCGGACAGCGCGGCGACGTCCCCGCCGTCGTGGTCGAACGCCGCGACCGTCTCCTCGAGGCGGGCCGCGGCCTCCCGGGTCGCCGCAGCGGTCGCCGCGACGAGGGTGCCGACGGTGTCGCCCGGTGCGACGACGAGCTCCTGCTCGACGACCGCGAGCGTGCCGTGCCGGCGCACCTCGCCCCCCTGCGGCACGAGCCGCCCGGCGAGCACGCCGAGGAGCGTCGACTTGCCGGCGCCGTTCTCCCCGACGAGCCCGACGCGGTCCCCCGGCCCGACCGCGAGGTCGAGGCGGTCGAGGACGGGCCGGCCCGGGTAGCCGAAGGTGACGGCGTCGGCGACGAGCTGGACGCGCCCGGCGTCACCCGTCGCGGCGCTCATGCCCGCAGCGCCGCCACGAGGTGCGGCACGAGGGCCCGGAACGCCGTGCCCCGGTGGCTGATCGCGTTCTTCTCCGCGGGCTCGAGCTCGGCGCACGTGCGGGTCTCACCGAGCGGGACGAGCACGGGGTCGTAGCCGAACCCGTTGCCGCCGCGCGGCGCGGTGGCGAGCGTCCCCTCGAGCGTGCCGACCTCGACGTGCTCGGTGCCGTCGGGCGTGACGAGCGCGGCGGCGCACACGAACCGTGCGGCACGGTGGGCCGCGGGCACGTCCGCGAGCTGCGCGAGCAGGAGGTCGAGGTTGGCCGCGTCGTCGCCGTGGCGGCCCGACCAGCGCGCCGAGAAGATGCCCGGCGCACCGCCGAGCACGTCGACCGCGAGCCCGGAGTCGTCGGCCACCGCGGGCAGGCCGGTGGCGGCAGCGAGCGCACGTGCCTTGAGCAGGGCGTTCTCCTCGAACGTCACCCCGTCCTCGACGGGCGGCTCGACCCCGAGGTCGCCGGCCCCGACGACCGACGCCGGGTCGAGGTCGGGCAGCTCGGGGGCGAGGATGGCCCGCAGCTCGCCGACCTTGTGGGCGTTGTGCGTCGCGAGGACGAGCCGGGCACCCGTCGGCACCGGCGTCACGGGGCGACCTGCCCGCCGCGCCCGGCACGGGTGGCGCTGCCGTCACCGGCGGGCGCGGCGAGTGCGGCGGTCTGCAGCGCGGTGAGACGCGCCGTGCCCGCCAGCGCGAGGTCGAGCATGGCGTCGAGCTCGGCGCGGTCGAACGGCGCGTGCTCGGCGGTGCCCTGCACCTCGACGAACGTGCCGGAGCCCGTCGCCACGACGTTCATGTCGGTCTGCGCGCGCACGTCCTCCTCGTAGGGCAGGTCGAGGACGGGCAGGCCGTCGACGATCCCGACGCTGACGGCGGCGACCGAGTCGCGCAGCACCTGCCGGCCGGGACGGACGATCCGCTGCTCGGTCGCCCACGCGACGGCGTCGGCGAGCGCGACGTACGCGCCCGTGATGGCGGCGGTCCGGGTGCCGCCGTCGGCCTGGAGCACGTCGCAGTCGAGGACGATGGTGTTCTCCCCCAGCGCCGCGACGTCGACGACGGCGCGCAGCGAGCGCCCGACGAGCCGGGAGATCTCGTGCGTGCGACCGCCGACCTTGCCGCGCACGGACTCGCGGTCCGACCGGCTGTTCGTCGCGCGGGGCAGCATCGCGTACTCCGCGGTCACCCAGCCCTCGCCGGAGCCCTTGCGCCAGCGCGGCACGCCCTCGGTGAACGACGCGACGCACAGCACCTTCGTGCCGCCGAACTCGACGAGCACCGAGCCCTCGCCGGCCTCGAGGAACCGGCGCGTCAGCGTCACCGGCCGCAGCTCGTCGGGCCGCCGCCCGTCCGCGCGCACCCGCGCGGTCCCCGTCACGTCACCGTCCGAACCAGCACTCACCATGCAGGGAACCCTACGTGCGCGACGCCGCGCGTCCGAACCGGCGTCGCACGGCTCACAGCGGGAAGGTCGCCCCCGGGGCCGCGACCGCCGTCGGGCCGTCGTAGACCGGCGCGGCCTCCTGCAGGGCGGCCGCCGGGTCGTTCCACGCCGGCACGTGGGTGAGGACGAGCGAGCGTGCCCCGCCGCGGGCCGCCGCCTGCGCGGCACGCCGGCCGGTGAGGTGGACACCCCTGACGGCGTCGTCGCGGCCCTCGACGAACGCGGCCTCGGCGAGCAGCAGGTCGGCGCCGTGCGCGAGCTCGTCGAGCCCGTCGCACGCGTCGGTGTCACCGCTGTAGGCGAGGACGACGCGGCGCGAGGGGTCCGCCTCGGACGGACCGGTGACACGGATCCCGAAGGCCGGCACCGGGTGCTCGACCGGGACGGCCTCGAGCGTGAGCGGCCCGACGTGCACGGGCTCGCGCGGGGTCCAGGTGCGCACCTCGAACTGGTGCGTCGTCGCCGTCGCGGGGTCGTGCCCCGAGAGGTGCGCGAGCCGCTCGGCGGTCCCCTCGGGGCCGAGCACGGGCAGCGCCGGCAGCGGACCGTCCGGGCGGTACCGGCGGTACACCCCGAGCACCGCGAGGTCGGCGACGTGGTCGGCGTGCAGGTGGGAGAGCGCGACCACGTCGAGGGCGGCGGGGTCGCCGTACCGCTGGAGCGGACCGAGCGCGCCGTTGCCGAGGTCGAGCACGGCGGACCAGGTGCGGCCGTCGCCGTCCTCGGCCTGGACGAGGTACGACGACGCGGCGGAGTCCGGCCCGGGGAAGGTGCCGGCGCAGCCGAGGACGACGAGCCTCATCGCAGCGCCCGGCGGGACTCGACGGCGGCGACCTCCGGCCCGAGGAACCTGCGGGCCAGGGTGGCGAATCCGTCCGGGTCCCCCGTCGCGAGGAACCGGTGCGTGGGCGGCCCGGCGGCCGGGTCGCGCTCGAGGTCGTGCGCGACGAGCGTGCGGTAGACGTCCTTGGCGGTCTCCTCCGCGCTCGACACGAGCGTCACCTCCTCGCCCATGACGTAGGAGATGACCCCGGTGAGCAGCGGGTAGTGCGTGCACCCGAGGACGAGCGTGTCGACACCGGCCTCCCGCACCGGGTCGAGGTACTCGTGGGCGGTCGCGAGCGCGTCCGGCCCGGAGGTGACCCCGGCCTCGACGAGCTCGACGAACCGCGGGCACGCGCGCGAGGTGAGCTCGACGCCGGCGACGGCGAACGCGTCGTCGTACGCGCGCGAGTCGATCGTCGCGCGGGTGCCGATGACGCCGATGCGCCCGTTGCGCGTCGCCGCGACCGCGCGGCGCGCCGCCGGGAGGACCACCTCGACGACGGGCAGCCCGTGGCGCAGCGTGTACCGCTCGCGTGCGTCGCGCAGCACGGCGGCGGACGCGCTGTTGCACGCGATGACGAGCATCTTCACGCCGGCGTCGACGAGGTCGTCCATGATCTCGAGGGCGTGCGCCCGGACCGCGGCCAGCGGCTTGGGCCCGTAGGGCCCGTTGAGGGTGTCGCCGATGTAGACGGTCGACTCCTGCGGCAGCTGGTCGAGGATCGCGCGCGCCACGGTGAGACCCCCGACGCCGGAGTCGAAGATCCCGATGGGGGCGTCGTTCACGCGACCGAGACTAGCCGTCGGAGCGCGGACGCCCCCGGTGCTGCGGTCCCGGTGCGGCGAGCATCACAGCGAGCAGCGACTCCTGGAGCCACGACAGCGCGCCGTACACCGAGCCCAGGTACGAGCGCACGTCGTCCTCGTCGTCCGTCCCGAGCCCGTCGTAGAGGGCGTCGGAGTCCTCGTCCGTGCGCAGCTCGAGGCGCTCGGCGAGCACGAGGCGCAGGTCGGTGAGCGTCGCCGCGACGTCGTCGGCGGACTCCGGGGCGACGACGAGCGCGTTCTCCGGCCAGCCCGGCTCGCCGTGGACGAGGGAGGTCCACAGGCACCGCAGCCGGGCGATCTTGCGCGCCCGCAGGTCGTCCTCGGTGAGGCGGCGGAACTCGACGGCGACCTCGGGGTCGTCCCGGGAGGCGTCCGGCAGCAGCCGGCGGACCGCAGGGTCGTCGGGCGGTGGCAGCGGCGACGTGCGCACCGTCCACCCGGGCGCGGGGTCCGGGGTGCCCGACGGGCCGCCGCCCGGCCGCGGGCCGTCCTCGAGACGCCCGGCGCCGAGCAGCTCGGCGACGTCCGCGACGACGGACGCGACGACCTCGCGCTCGGCCGCGTCGAGCTGCGCGACGTACCGGCCCTTCTGACGGCGGAACGCCCGCATCACTGCCCTCCGCGCTGCAGCGTCGCCCACAGCCCGTACCCGTGCATCGCCTGCACGTCGACCTCCATGGCCTCGCGGTTGCCGGTCGAGACGACCGCGCGCCCCTCCTCGTGCACCTGCCGCATGAGCCGTTCCGCCTTCTCGCGCGGGTACCGGAAGTACGTCTGGAACACGTAGGTGACGTACGTCATGAGGTTGACGGGGTCGTTCCAGACGATCGTCACCCACGCGTCGGCCGTCGACGACGCCTCGTCGACCTCGGCGCGCGTGTCGGGGGCGGTCGTCGCAGGCACGACGACCACTGTAGGCGCCGCCCGCCACCGCGTCGGGTGCCCGTCACCACCGCGGGCGTCTACCTTGGCGCCATGACCGCCCGCGCGCACGCCCCCGTCACACCGGCCGTCGCCGCCGTCGGCTCCGGCAGCACGGCCCTGCTCACCGACCGGTACGAGCTGACGATGCTGCAGGCCGCGCTCGCCGACGGCAGCGCCCACCGGCGCTGCGTCTTCGAGGTCTTCACCCGTCGGCTGCCGGCAGGACGGCGCTACGGCGTGCTCGCGGGCACCGGCCGGGTGCTCGAGCAGCTCGCGTCCTTCCGGTTCGGCACCGCCGAGCTCGACTGGCTCGCCGACGAGGGCGTCGTCGACGACGCGACCCTGCGGTTCCTCGCCGACTACCGGTTCAGCGGCACGGTCGTCGGGTACGCCGAGGGCGAGGTGTTCTTCCCTCGCTCGCCGCTGCTCGTCGTCGAGGGCACGTTCGCCGAGGCGGTGCTCCTCGAGACGCTCGTGCTGTCGGTCCTCAACTACGACTCGGCGGTCGCGTCCGCCGCGTCGCGCATGACGAGCGCCGCCGTCGGTCGGCCGTGCCTCGAGATGGGCGCGCGGCGCGCCCACGAGGACGCCGCCGTGGCCGCCGCCCGCGCCGCCGTCGTCGCCGGGTTCGCGGGGACGTCGAACCTCGAGGCGGGCCGCCGGTACGGGCTGGAGACCATCGGGACCGCCGCGCACGCATTCACGCTGCTCCACGACGACGAGCGGAGCGCGTTCGAGGCCCAGGTGCGCTCGCAGGGCCCCGGCACGACGCTGCTCGTCGACACGTACGACGTGCGCCGCGGTGTCGAGAGGGCGCTGGCCGCGGCCGGCACCGCGCTCGGCGCGGTGCGCCTCGACTCCGGCGACCTCGCCGTGCTCGCCCACGAGGTCCGCGCCCAGCTCGACGCGGCAGGGGCCCACGACACGAAGATCGTCGTGACGAGCGACCTCGACGAGTACGCCATCGCCTCGCTCGCGGTGGCCCCCGTCGACTCCTACGGGGTGGGTACCTCGCTCGTCACGGGCTCGGGCGCCCCGACGTGCGGCATGGTCTACAAGCTCGTCGCACGCGAGGGCGCGTCGGGCGTCATGGAGCCGGTCGCCAAGACGTCGCGGTCGAAGACGAGCGTCGGTGGCCGCAAGTCCGCGGCCCGCCGTCTCGACGCCGACGCCCGTGCGGTCGAGGAGGTCCTCGTCGTCGGCGCGGACGACGCGGTGACGGCCTGGGCCCGAGGGGACGAGGAGGACCCGACGCTGCGGCGCCTGCACGTCCCGCTCGTCGTCGACGGGGAGGTGCTGCCGGGCCTCACCGCGGCGGAGGGGGTGCGTGCGGCGCAGGAGCGCCACCGCCGTTCGCGCGAGGAGCTGCCGCGCGGTGCGCGCCGGCTGTCCGCCGACGAGGCCGCGGTGCCGACCGTCGAGC
>JAEXEM010000059.1 GCA_023401045.1 Actinomycetes bacterium | reverse complement strand
CGCCTCGCCGGCCGCGCGCTCGGGCGGCTCGGCGGGGCGGGCGGGGTCGGGCGTCACGGCTGGAGGCACGCGCGGATCTCGTGCGTCGTCTCCGGCAGCAGGCCGACGAGGTCGACGAGCGTGCGCTCGTCGGGCGCGTCGAGGAGGTAGAAGCCGCCGAGCGGCTCCGTCGTCTCGGTGGACGGCCCGTCGGTCACCACGTGGGTGCCGTCCGTCTCCCGCACGGTGCGGGCCGACGCGACGCCCGCGAGTGCCTCGCCGGCAACCACCGTCACCCCGGCCGCTGCGGCCGCCGCGACGAACGCCTCGTGCCCCCGGTGGTACCCGGCCCGGGTCGCGGCGTCGACCGTGCGGTACCGGTCCTCGTCCTCGTGGATGAGGACCACGTACCTCATGCCACGGCCTGCCCGGCGCCGTGGTCGACGATCGGGCGCAGCTCGATGACGCCGCCACCGACCGGGCCGGGGGTGACGAGCGGCGCGGCCAGCCGCAGCAGACCCTCGCGGTCGGCGGTGCGGACGACGTAGTACCCGCCGAGCTGCTCGACCGTCTCGGCGTAGGGCCCGTCCGTGACCTCGGGACCGGCGCTCCCCATGCGCACCAGCCGCGAGGTCGACGACGGCTGGAGCTCCTCGCCACCGAGGATCTCGTGCCCGTTGGCCGCGCACTGCTGGTCGAACTCACGGTGCAGCGCGTACGCGGCTTCGAGGTCGGTGCACTCGGCCGGGTCGCCCCACAGCATGAGCAGATAGGTCGTGGCGGTCATCTCTCCTCCTTCGTCACGAGCACCTGGTGCGCCCGCTCACCACCTTGACGCACCACCCCTGCGGATTTCGACAGCCTTCCGGGTGCGACCTGCGCGCGGCGTGCCTACCGTCGAGGCGGCCCACCACCCCCGGGCCCCGAACGACCCGAAGGAGACGGACGCATGTCCGACGCAGACCTCACCGGCCGGCGCGTGCTGGCCATCGTCACGAACTACGGCGTCGAGCAGGACGAGCTCGTCGTGCCCGTCGAGCACCTGCGCGAGGACGGCGCGACGGTCGACGTCGCCGCCGTCGACGACGCACCGGTCCAGACGCTCGTCGGCGACAAGGACCCCGGCCGCACCGTGCAGCCGACGACGACCCTGTCGTCCGTCGACGCAGCCGGCTACGACCTGCTCCTCGTCCCCGGCGGCACGCTCAACGCCGACACCCTGCGCCTGCAGGACGAGGCGCTCGCCCTCGTCAAGGAGTTCGCCGCCTCCGGGCGCCCGGTCGCGGCCATCTGCCACGGCCCGTGGCTGCTCGTCGAGGCGGGCCTCACGCAGGGCAAGCGGCTGACGTCGTACCCGTCGCTGACGACCGACGTCCGCAACTCCGGCGGGACGTGGGTCGACGAGGAGGTCGTGCGGGACGACGCGCAGGGCTTCCCGCTCGTCACCTCGCGCGTCCCGGACGACCTGCCGGCGTTCCTGCGGGAGATCGACGAGCTGCTCGCCCGCTGACCGCCGTCAGGCCCGGTCGGGCTCCTGCGCCACGACCCCTGGCACGGCAGGGTGGTGATCGTCGCCGGGGGCCGGTTCGGCGCGCTCGCGGACGAGCGGCAGCAGCGCGAGCGTCGTGAGCGACACGGCCGCGGCGAGGGCGAACGCCCACCGCAGCCCCCACGTCTCGCCGACGAGCCCGCCGAGCCCGGCCCCCAGCGGCACCGTGCCCCAGGCGAGCAGCCGGTAGGCGCTGTTGACCCGCCCGAGCAGCGTGTCCGGGGTGAGCCGCTGGCGCAGCGACACGGTGACGACGTTCCACACCGCGATGCCGAACCCCGCGAGGACGTTCGCTGCGGCGACGAGCCACGCGTCCGTCGTGAGGGCGGGGGCGGCGAGGCTGAGCGTGGAGGTGACGATCGTCAGCGCGAGCGTCGCGGTCCGGCCGCGCCGGGCCGCGACGCGCGTCGCGACGAGCGAGCCGAGCACCGCCCCGACGGCCGTCGCCGTGAGCAGCAGGCCGTACTGCACCTCCGTCAGCCCCATCGCGGAGAGCGGGCCGACGGCCCACAGCACGAGCACCGCCCCCGTCGCCGACGCCGCGAGGTTCGAGACGCCGACCATGACGGCGAGCGTGCGCAGCACCCGGTGCCGGACGAGGAACCGCATGCCCTCGGCGATGTCGGCCCGCACCGTCGTCCGGGGGGCGTCCGCGGCACGCGCCCGGAAGGACCCGCGCAGGCGGAGCATCCCGACGGCTGCGAGCACCCACAGGCCTGCCGGTGCCCCGAGCGCGACGGTCGCCCCCAGGGCGCCGGCCCCGACGAGGAACCCGCCCAGCGGCGGCCCGGCGAAGACGTTCGCCGTCAGCTCGGCGGCGTGCAGGCGGCCGTTGGCCGTGGGCAGCGCGTCGCGCCCGACGACCTGCGGGAGTACCGACTGCGCGGTCGTGTCACGGAACACCTCGGCGACCCCGACGAGGACGGCCACGGCGTAGAGCAGCGCGAGCGACTCCGTCCCGGTGGCCACCGCCGCGGTGAGCAGCGCGAGCACCCCGCCGCGCGCGAGGTCCGCGACGACGAGCGTGCGCCGCCGGTCCCACCGGTCGACGAGGGCGCCCGCGGGCAACGCGACGACGAGCCACGGCAGGGACAGGGCGAGCGCGACCCCGGCGACCGCGGCGGGCGACCGCGTCCATCCGATCGCGACGAGCGGCAGTGCGGTCTTCAGCACCCCGTCGGCGAGGTTGGAGACGGTCGTGGACGTCCACAGCCACCAGAACGCCCGGGGGAGAGCCACGACGGGCACGCTAGCAGCGGCGCCCCGGAGCCCCGCGCGTCCCTGCCGTCGCTGTCGGCGCCTGCCGCCTGCGCAGGGGATCGCGCCGGCCGTGGACGCCGCCGCCGTCGGTCCGGCGGCGTGCGACGGGTGCGGCTACCGTCGCCGCATGGGGACGTGGCCGTGGCGGTGACGAGTGCGGGCCTGCTGCTGCACCACAGCGGGACGCACGTGCTGCTCGCGCACATGGGTGGCCCGTTCTGGGCGCGCAAGGACGAGGCCGCGTGGTCCGTGCCGAAGGGGCTCGTCGAGCCCGGCGAGGACGTCGCGACCGCGGCGCGGCGCGAGTTCGCCGAGGAGCTCGGCGTCCCCGCGCCGGACCTGCCGGCCGTCGACCTCGGCGGGTTCCGGTACTCCTCCGGCAAGGTCGTCCACGTGCTCGCCGTCGAGGTGCCGGCAACCCTCGTCGGCTCCCCGGACGACGCGGCCTGCCCGGACCTCACGACCCGCCCCGGCATCAGCACCGCGCGCGTCGAGTGGCCGCCGCGCTCGGGCCGGCAGGTCGACGTCCCGGAGGTCGACCGAGCGCAGTGGGTGCCGATCGCCGAGGCCGAGCGGCTGCTCGTCAAGGG